>NZ_BAAHWV010000024.1:0-55733 GCF_054601255.1 Viscerimonas tarda
ATACGGCTACATTGGCTTCGCCACCGCCAAAAGTGGCATTCAAATTGTTCGACTGGATAAAACGTTGATAACCGGGCGTTGCCAATCGCAACATAATCTCTCCGAACGTTACTACTTTTTTCATTAAAATCAAGTGTTTGTTTATCTATTGTTAATATTAAATTTGCTTAAAAATTAAAGAAACGTTTCGCATTGAAATAAGAAACATTTTCGACCAATTGACCCAGGAAGTCTATTTCAGAGGCTGGTAGTAGGCCTTTTTCCACATCGTTGCCAATCAGGTTACACAAAATGCGGCGGAAATATTCGTGGCGAGGGTAGGACAAGAAACTGCGCGAGTCGGTCAACATCCCCACAAAACGGCTCAACAGACCCAGATTGGATAAAGAGTTCATCTGCGCTTCCATGCCTGTACGCTGGTCGAGGAACCACCAGCCCGAACCGAACTGAATTTTTCCGGCAACCGATCCGTCTTGGAAGTTACCTATCATTGTCGCAATCAGGTCGTTGTCGCGTGGATTCAGGTTGTAGATAATTGTTTTTGCCAGTTTGTTACCGGTATCCAGGCGGTTAAAGAATTTCGACATCGCCTTTGCTACGGTGAAATCGCCAATGGAATCGAAACCGGTATCGGGGCCTAATTGCTTGAACAAGCGGGTGTTGTTGTTGCGGATAGCGCCATAGTGGAATTGCTGTGTCCAGCCTTTTTCCCAGTCCATGATAGCGCCTTCGACCAATATGGCCGATTTGAACTTCAGAATTTCTTCCTTGCTCAGTTCTTTTCCGCCATACACCTTATTAAATATAGCGTCTATTTCGCTCTGGGTATAGTCTTCGGCATAAAACTCTTCAATTCCGTGGTCGGACAATTTACAGCCTACACTGGCGAAGAAATCGTGGCGTTTGCGAAGAGCGGCAATCAAATCGCTGAATTTACTGATAGTTACGCCCGAAACAGCCGACAATTTTTCTACATAAGCGCGGTAATCGGCAGGTACTTCAACGGCCATCGCCTTGTCGGGGCGCCAAGTTGGAAGCACTTTCACAGGGAAGCCTTCGTTTTTCAACGAGATATGATGCTCCAAGGTATCAACAGGGTCGTCAGTTGTACACACAGCCTCTACATTGTACTTTTTCATCAAGCCACGCGCCGAATATTCCGGTGTGCGCAATTTAGCCGTACACTCGTCATAAATTTCCTTTGCTGTTTGAGGATTCAATATTTTTTCAACGCCAAAAGCCGATTTTAGTTCCAGGTGTGTCCAGTGATACAAGGGGTTACGCATGGTGTAGGGAACCGTTTCGGCCCATTTTTCAAATTTTTCCCAATCAGTCGTATCTTTTCCTGTACAAAAACGTTCGTCTATACCATTTGTACGCATCGCACGCCATTTATAGTGGTCGCCTTCCAGCCATATCTGCCCCAGGTTATCGAATTTATGGTCATTCGCAATATATTCGGGAATCAGGTGGCAATGGTAGTCAATAATCGGTTGATTTTCAGCATGTTCATGGTAAAGTCGCTGAGCCGTTTCCGTTTCAAGGACAAAGTTGGAATCGAGGAATTTTTTCATGTTATTATATTATTTAATTGTTACTGATACATTGTTATTTAATCGGTTTAAAACTTCATCAATACAGCGTTGGAAGTCGCTTTTGGTAGCCACCGGTTCCAAATCCAGTTCCCATGCAGCCATAAAGTAATAGTCCACATAGCCTTTTTCGGGTTTCAGTACCACTACATGGTTCAATTTATCCTCGGTAAGTTCTTTCAGCTGTTTCGTTCTGTAAAAAACGGCCAATCCCGCCATATCCTTATTCAAACTTTGCTGGCCGAATGTAGCGATGTACGACCACTCGCCCTTAGCATCCGATTTGATAAGCTCCGCATTTTTATCTTTGATAATTCCGGTGGCAATATTATCTAATTGCTTGTCCACCAACAGTTCTATATGCGAAGCACGGCTACCTGCATCAATAGAAATCAGGGATTGCAAATCGCATTTCACGCCGTTGGCATTCCAGCCATAGTAAGTTGTCATCACCTGGGAACGAATTTTTCCATCGGCTTTGATGTAGCAGATTGTACTGTCTTCCTTGTCCACGCGGACAGCCTTTTCGCCGTTCCATACAGCGATAGAACCCAATCCGAGCGCATCGCCAACGGTTTGGTTATCCATTCCCCAAACGCTCATTTTATGGTAGTTATCATAGCCGTCAACGCCCACAAAAGGCAAAACGATGCCCGATGTTTTTTTCGCAAACACGTCAATACCATTGCGCCAGTCGAGGTAAAAGCGGAAGGCCACCTTATCGCTTTCCCAACCCGGCCCTTCGTATTTAATATAGTAGGCATGATCGGTAAATCCGTCCGGAAGACGCAGGTAGTTCGGTTTTACCCAAGCAAAATCGCCGACATATTGCACCCAATTGTGCTTGTCGGTTATCTTCGGCTCAAATTTTCCACCAATCTTGTGCGCCAATTCGGCATAAGTGCGTTTTGGGTATTCGGGAACCTCTCCGTTTTTGATAGAATAGCTCAGTTTTGAGTTGGCCTTAATCTGCGATACAGGGAATATGAGCGTGGTGTTTCCGCACACACCAGTTGCAATTTCAACAGGAACTTTTTCGCCTTGCTCACTAATAGCGATGTAATTGCCAAGCGCCAATTTCACTTTACCGACAGGTAATTCTACCGTATAATCGACAATGTCATTTGCCGACTTATTTACTATTTCCACTTTTTGGGCATAGCTTTTAGCCACAAAAAACGAAAACAGCATTACGACCACAATACTTAGATTTCTTTTGTTTTTCATTTCAAATAGTGTTTATTTTCAAACTGTTAGATATTATTTATTTATTCATTATCCTGTATTTTCCATCCAAATGAGGCAAGCCCGACTTTTCAAGTTCCAATATTAAGCATAAATTATGAGTTAATCATCCTATTTTTCCTGAAATTTACTTCATTTATACTAAAAAGCATCATACATCCGGGTTCTTGTTTCTGATTCCCTGTGCAACAAGCAGATGTTTTTCGGCCAATTCGGTGTTGCCAAGCGCGTTATAGCCTTCGGACAAATACTCGTGGCAAGCGGCATGATTGGGTTTCAGGGACGAAGCCTTTAACAAATCGTTCAAGGCCAACTCGGGATTTTTCATGGACAAGCGGTTTTTCCCTCTGTTGTACAAGGCTTTGAACAACATGGGGCTCAACAAAACAGCTTTGTTAAAGCAAACATCCGCCTCATAATAATCCGCTAAATCGTAATAAGTTACGCCTTTCCGCACCCAAGCATCCACATAATCGGGGTCGAGGTCGAGGGCTTTATTGAAATTGGCCAAGGCTGCCCGGTGGTCTTTGTACGACACGATGCACTCATTACCAAGCAGATAATATTCCTCGGCATATTTTTTCAGCGCATTTTTTTGTTCGAGCATCTTGTGGCGCAAGTCTTTGTTCTGCTCCTTCAGTTTACTGATCAGGCTGAGTTTCTTCCTGATATAACGCTTCGACAAGGGCTTTTCTATGTCGTAGCGCGCATGGATGGCCTTGAAAAAAGAATTGATGCAGTTTTCAAAATCCCCCTCATCATACTGTTGCACCGCCTGCGCATACAAATAATCGGCATCCGACTCCTTCAGCGCCTTATTTATCAGTTGCTGATTGTTGAATTGCTTGCTGAACTCAATAATTTCGGGGCGCACAAACACATCGGAGCGGGTAATCGTTTTTCGGAGCGTCATTCCCTCCAGCGAGGTGCAGCGACTAAGGGCAACGTAAGCCTGTCCACCCGCAAAAACGCCTCCGCTGAAATCAACAATCACCCTGTTGAAAGTCAAACCCTGGCTTTTGTGCACGGTTATCGCCCATGCCGGTTTTAGCGGCAACTGCGTAAATGTGCCTATAATTTCTTCTTCTATGCGCTTTTCGGCCTCGTTGTAGCGATAACGGTAATTCCGCCAGGTCTCCAGTTCCACAACTACCTCATTTCCATCCTCTTTCAGAACATACACATGATCCATATCGTCTATCTGCGACACAATACCCAGCGTTCCGTTTACCCAGCGGCGCGGCCATTGCAAGTCGTTTCGGATAAACATAACCTGTGCATGTTCTTTCAGCACCAGTTCTTTCGCAGTCGGCAGGCTCGATTCGGGGAAATCGCCTTCCACCTTGCCATAGCTGAAAAATTCGGGCGTTTTCAGTTCCGCCATTTTCCGGTCGTTGATGTGGTCAACATTGTCCCGCTTTGTGGCCAAAGTGATGTACATTTCGTCCTCCGATGGATTGAAAGAGGGGAAATGGCGCGTATTCAGCAGTTGCATATCCTTGGCCGCCACCACTCCCGTCCGTATATTGTCGAGGATGGAGATAAAAGTCCGGTCTGTTTGCCGGTATATTTTCGTAAATTCTATCGGGATAAGGTTCACCTCGCGAAAAACATTGGCCGAAAAGAAAAACGGATTGGGATAAAATTTATGGATAATCTCTCTCGAATCGCCATTGACCACCGGTTCCAACTGGAATATATCGCCCACGAACACCAGCTGTTTTCCCCCAAAAGGGAGGCGCATATTTCCCGAATAAACCCTCAGAATGCGATCGATACAATCAATCGTGTCGGCCCTGACCATGGAAATCTCGTCAATAATAATCAGCTCGACCTGTTGTATTATTTTCCGGCGCTCTTTATTATACTTGAAAAAATCGAAAATCCGTCCGCTGACCAAACTCAAATCAGGGTCGTCGGGAAGCATTGGGCGAAAGGGCAATTTGAAAAAGGAATGAATGGTAGAGCCGTTTGCATTGATGGCGGCAATACCGGTCGGCGCGAGAACCACCTGCTTTTTTGCGGTAGTGTCGCACAAATATTTCAGGAATGTCGATTTCCCCGTCCCAGCCTTTCCTGTCAGAAAAACCGATTGGGAGGTTTTATTGATTAAATCAAGCGCATCCTTAAATTCCTTATTCGATATGTCAATTGCAGGGTTCAATAATCCAATTTTGAAATGATGCACAAAAATACAATATATATGAGAACCGGGCAATCTTATCGGAGGGATTATCGGGGCAGACGCATGAAAAATTTTAGAACCACTATTACGAATGGGATTCCTCCCCAAGCCCCCCCACCCCCCGTAGGGGGGATTTCAAAAGCCTCCAAAAGCTTTTACCTTTTCCTTTCTCCTTTTGGAGAAAGGACCCGTAGGGGGATAGAGGCAGGGGAGGTTTGGAGGGGCTTCGCCGCCGCTTCCTACTCCCCTCTCCCCAAAAGAAGACAGTCATTCCGACCAAAGGGAGGAATCTCCTGCTCATATCAGCAACTTTACCGAAAGGCATAAGCCGTAAAATTTTCATACGTTTGCCCCGAACAGAAGCATAAAAGTTGTATTTTTGTTCAATTAAAGAAAATAAGCATGATAGAAATAAAAGACATCTCCAAAAGTTTCGGCGAATTGCAAGTACTGAAAGGTATAAACCTGACAGTCAATGCGCACGAAATCATATCTATAGTCGGGCCAAGCGGCGCCGGTAAAACCACCTTACTCCAGATAATAGGAACCTTGGACAAACCCGATCTGGGTTCCATAACCATAAACAACACGGATATTCTGAAACTTAAAGACCAAAAATTATCCGAATTTCGGAATAAAAATATCGGATTTGTTTTTCAGTTTCACCAGCTTTTGCCCGAATTTACTGCCCTCGAAAACGTGATGATTCCGGCTTTAATTGGCAAAACAAAGGATACGGAAGCAAAGAAAAAGGCCTCCGAACTACTTAACTTACTGGGACTTTCGTCTCGCAGCCATCACAAGCCCAACGAGCTTTCGGGAGGAGAAAAACAACGGGTGGCCGTGGCGCGCGCCTTAATCAACAATCCCTCAGTCGTGCTGGCCGATGAACCCTCGGGAAGTTTGGATACGGAAAACAAGGAGGAATTGCACCGGCTGTTCTTCGACCTCAGGGATAAGCTGGGACAAACATTCGTGATTGTTACCCACGACGAAAATCTGGCTAAACTCACCGACCGGACTATCCACATGAAAGATGGATTGATAATCAATTGAAGTTCAAAACCCTAACCACTATGAAAATAAAATATATTATGGCAATACTACTAAGTGCAGGTATGTTTTCCAGCTGTCCGAAGAGTAATACAACTGACGAAAACGAAGCGTTGATAGGTAAATCAACCATCCAAATACCCGGCGGCAAACTGACTCCCGAAGCCTTATACAGCTTTGGACGCATCACTGATGTGCAAGTATCGCCCGATAAAAGCAAAATAGTGTATGGCGTAACCTATGTCGGCATCGAACAGAATAAAACCAACCGCGAATTGTTTGTGATGAATATTGATGGCACAAACAAAACCCAAATAACCCAAACGCCCACCAGCGAAAACAGCGCCAATTGGGTTAAAAACGGCGCAAAGATAGCGTTCCTAAGCGCCGAAAGCGGCAGTTCGCAGATATGGGAGATGAATCAGGACGGAAGTTCGCGGACACAGATAAGCGATGTGGAAGGCGGCATAGATGGATTCAGTTACTCACCTGATAATAAGAAGATTCTATTCTACAAAAACATCAAATCGGGCAAACGGACATCGGATATATACCCCGATTTAGCCAAGGCATCGGGGCGGATTATTGAAGACTTGATGTACAAACATTGGTCGGAATGGATAGAGAATATCCCCCACCCTTTTGTTGCCGATTTCGACGGGGAAAAATTGAGCAACGTAAAAGACATCCTCGAGGGAGAACCCTACGAATGCCCGATGCTGCCCTTTGGAGGAATTGAGCAATTGGCTTGGAGCCGCGACAGCAGAACTATTGCTTATACCTGTCGCAAAAAAACAGGTCGCGACTATGCGCTGTCCACCAATTCGGATATTTATTTATATGACCTGGAAACAGGAAATACCAGAAATATTACCGAAGGCATGATGGGTTACGACACCAATCCGAAGTTTTCGCCCGACGGAGAATACATCGCCTGGCAAAGCATGGAACGGGAGGGATATGAGTCCGACAAAAACCGGCTATTCGTGCTCAATCTTTTAACAGGCGAAAAAAGGGACTTGACCACCTACTTCGACTACAATGTGGACAGCTTTTGTTGGGGTGAATCTTATAGTATTTATTTTGTAGCTAACCAATCAGGCGCCAGTCAATTGTTCCGGTTAGACGCCATAGCTCCCGTCACCGAAGACCACGTAATAAAAGAAACTGAAGGCGCCCACGATTATGTGTCGGTGGCCTGCGCCTACCCCTTGCTTGTAGGATTGCGCCAATCCTTGTCGGCGCCCAATGAAATATATACGGTACACCTCGACAAGGGCGTTCAAACCAACATTTCGCACGAAAACGATAATATATTGAACCAAATAACGATGGGCAAAGTGGAAGAGCGATGGATTCCAACCACCGATGGCAAGGAAATGCATACCTGGGTAGTCTATCCGCCGGATTTCGACCCCACGAAAAAATATCCGGCCATACTGTATTGCCAGGGAGGGCCACAAAGCACAGTCAGCCAGTTTTGGTCGTACCGCTGGAACCTCCAGATAATGGCCGCAAACGGATATATTATAGTAGCGCCCAATCGTAGAGGATTACCCGGATTCGGACAGGAATGGCTGGAACAAATCAGCGGCGATTACGGCGGACAAAACATGAAGGACTACCTGTCGGCCATAGATGCCGTATCAAAAGAGCCCTACGTTGACGAAAACAGATTGGGTTGCACAGGAGCCAGTTACGGCGGCTTTTCGGTATATTGGCTGGCCGGAAACCACGATAAACGGTTCAAGGCCTTCTTTGCACATGCCGGTATGTTCAATCTGGAAGCCGAATACCTCGAAACAGAAGAAATGTGGTTTGCCAACTGGGATTTAGGCGGATCGTTCTGGGATAGAAACAATTCCATAGCCCAACGCTCGTATGCCAATTCGCCCCACCGGTTTGTTGATAAATGGGATACCCCCATCATGATTTCCCACGGCGAACTGGATTACCGGATATTGGCTTCGCAAGGCATGATGGCTTTCAATGCCGCCAAACTGCGCGGAATCCCCAGCAGGATGCTTATCTATCCAAACGAAAACCATTGGATTTCGCAACCCCAGAACGGCATATTATTTCAACGGGAATTTTTCAGGTGGTTTGATGAGTGGTTGAAATAATATTTCAATGGAAGACATCAACGGCAAAGTAACCGACCATGGAGTCATACTGAAAGTCGAAGACATTGCTTGGGCAGGGCGGCAGTTATGGGATAGCGATACGGCGTTCCGCATTTGCTTTGTTACGCCATTGGCGATAACCCTTACGGACCGTTTACTTATCAGGGAGTTATCCTGACACCGGTTGTAGGCTGGACAACGCACCATGCCATTGTCAAGTTCAAGAGGAAGTGGTATCTGTTCCATCATGATTGCGTTCTTTCGGACGGAAAAACATGGTTGCGCAGCCTGAAAGTGGTGGAACTGGAGTATAACGAAGACGGAACGATAAAAACTATTGACGGAGGCGGAAATCAAACCCATTAATTTTTGGCAGGATAGTTCAGGAATAAATAAAAAATAGAATTTTTTAATGACGAGATGAATAAAAGGGACTTAATAATCGCGGCTTCCAAAAAATCGGGCATGACGCAATCTGCAATACAACAAAGTCTGGAAGCCATATTTGAATGCATGATTGAATCATTGGAGAAAGGGGAACAAATTGCCATTCAGAAATTCGGCATATTTTCAGTAAAGGAAAGGAACGAGCGCAATTCAATGATTCCATACACGGGAGAACATATTATCATCCCGCCGAGAAAAGCGGTTAAATTCAAGCTGACCCGACAATCGTCGCTCAATGAAAAAGGAAACTACAAGCGGATATGACTTGTAGTTTCTTATTCATGTATCTCCCTATGACAGTTGCATTTTCCCAATTCAAGTGTAGGTAGGCTATAATATTCGGAAAATAGTTATTATAAGTCTTTTATAATAGAAACAAGGACTGTCCATTATACGGACAGCCTCAAGTATCGTGTATAAGGAGATTGCAGGTCGGGGCTCGCAATGACAAATATGGGCAACGCGAGTGTTGCCCATATATTATTCTCATTGGCATATTATTCACATTATTCTAAGTAACCTCGTAATTTAAATGGGCTTTTCTCTTGTCCAGATTCTTATTGTTGCGGAACAGGGCCAGGAATAAGGTTTTTGCTACTTTTTTTCGCTTGCTGTAACTGTTGAAGGTATCCACCTCCAGGTTAAAGTCCGGTTTCCAGCAAAAAGCGGGGTCGATGTAGCAGTACGAATAGCCGAAAATAACGCCGTTATTGTTTGTATCTTCGGGAGCCAGCAGTTGCTTTTTGGAGGGCGCCATGCAGGTGATATTCCGTACAATAGCTTCTTCCTTTACTTTTCGTATCACCTCTTCGTATTTCTCAGCCAGTTTAGAATGATCGAAGTTAGCGTATTCCGACTTTCCAATGTTCTGAATAGGGCGGAGTTGCAGAATATCAAGCTTCACAAGCCCGAACCGCTCGAAAAAGTAAACCAGCTCATCCAAATTCTGTTCGTTTATCGTATAATTGATTCGAAGCTTGAAGTTGTATTTTTCTTTGGCAGCCGTCAATTGCTTGAGCATTTCGCAAAACCGGTCATAATTGGCATTGGTCATAAAATATTCGTAGGTCTCCTTCACAACCCCGTGCATCGACAGCGTAATTTCGTCCAGACCCGCATCCAGACAGGCAACAATCAATTCCTCATTCAGCAACAAACCGTTGGTCGTTATCGAAACGTAGGGAACATGCTGTTTTTTTGCCAATGAAATTATATCGGGCATTTTTTTGTACAAGGTCGGTTCGGCCCCGCAGCCTATTTGCAGTTTCAACGCCCTGGAAAAGAAAGCTTTCGCTATTTGCTCAAGCTGTTCATCGCTGAGGATGCCTTTCAAAGTTTTTCGCTTTTCTTCGTCGCTGAAGTAACACATTTTGCAGCGCAGATTGCAGGCTAAAACCGGGTCGAGAAAAATTCCCAGATAGCGTTTATTGGTGATATGCATCAGATACAAAGCCAGCAATTTCAGGCGCGGGCTATTTATCTTGTTAAACTTTTTAATCAAGGTATAGACATTCATAATAGAAGAAATAGTGTTTATCCAAGTCAAATTTAAGCAAAAAATCCTTATCTCGAAAATTCGGACGTTTTTTTGTCAGGGCAAAGGTATGAAAAATTTAGTACTACCGTTACGAAAGAGATTCCTCCCTTTGGTCGGAATGACTCGCCTGTTAGTGGTTTAAGGGGGTAGGACGCGGCGGCTTCGCCGCCGCGTCCTACCCCCCCCTCTCCCAAAAAGGAGACCGTCATTCCGACCAAAGGGAGGAATCTCCTGCTCATATCAGCAACTTTACCGACAGGCATAAGCAGAAAGATTTTTCATGTGTTTGCCCTAAATTTGTAATGCATCGAGAAACTGTTTAAGCAGATTCTGGTTATATTTGCAGCATGAATGAGGAGTCAAATTTATTGTACCGGATAGCCTTGACAAAAATCAATGGCGTTGGAGATGTTATCGCCCGAAATTTGTTGAATATTGTCGGCGACGAGGAGGCTGTTTTTAAGTCCAGTAAAAAGTCGTTGATGAAGATACAAAATATTTCGCACAAGCTCGTTGATGAAATATTGGACGCCAATGTCCTCCGCCGGGCCGAAGAGGAATTGAAATTTGTAGAAAAGAACAAAATACAAGCGCTTTTCATTCGGGACGAGGCTTATCCTCTGCGGCTGAAAGATTGTACCGACGCCCCTATCCTACTCTATTACAAGGGAAATACCGACCTGAATGCACAACGCATTATCAGCATTGTCGGCACCCGAAAATCCACCGATTACGGAAGTCGGTTCTGCGAAGATTTTCTGCACAACATGGCCTCCTACTTCCCCGAAGCGTTGATTGTCAGCGGACTGGCCTATGGCATCGACATACAGGCGCATAAATTGTCGCTGATGGAAAAACTGCCCACCATTGGCGTTCTGGCGCATGGTCTGGACAGGATATACCCGCAGGTACACCGGAAAATAGCCGTCGAAATGCTGGAGAATGGCGGATTGCTGACCGAATTCTCCAGCAAAACCGAGCCGGACAAGCACAATTTTGTCAGAAGAAACCGGATAGTAGCCGGAATGGCCGATGCCGTGATTGTAGTGGAATCGGGAGCCAAAGGAGGCGCATTAATCACCGCCGAAATAGCCAATTCGTACAATAAAGAGGTGTTTGCCGTTCCGGGAAGGGTTACCGACCCCTCTTCCATAGGTTGCAACACTCTGATTTCCGATAATAAGGCGCTAATACTTCAGAGTACCGAACATTTCATTCAGCAAATGAACTGGGCGGGCAACAAAAAGACCGTTACCCCCAGACAACAAAGCCTGTTCCTCGACCTGAACACCGAAGAGCAAGCCATATACGATGCATTAACCGGTTGCGAAAACAAACACGTCAACCAGCTGGCCATTGAGATTGGAATCCCCGTAACTCAACTATTCTTCACCTTGCTCGATATGGAAATGAAAAACATTATCAAGCCATTGCCGGGCGGGGTTTACCGGTTGAACTGATGTGCTGATATGCTGATATGCTAATGTGCTGATGTGCTAATGTGAATAATGTAGGGTTGTGGCGTGCCACGACTATTTTTATTTCTGTCATTGCGGGATCCGACCCGCAATCTCCTGAGCGCGAGTAAACCTCCCAGATTTTGTTTCATACTCGGGAGATTGCGGGTCAAGCCCGCAATGACAGTCAGTTTCTTTGTCGCTTCGCGCCAATTATTCTCATTAGCATATTAGCATATCGGCACATTAGCACATCATTCCTCTTCGTCAAAATCAAATTCATCGAAGAACGAAGTGTCGGCAAAATCTTCCAGTTCGCGCCGGTCTTTTTTGGTGGGGCGACCGGTTCCGCGGGCGCGGTCGATAAATCCGCCGACTTTTGTCATTTCGAGTATCTGGTATTCGGAGGCAGGGGTAACATCGACCATGTATTCGGGCACAAGCTTGGCGCCCATTCTTTTCCCTGTCAATGCCAAGACCTTAAACGAATAGGTAACCGGCGATTTTCGTATCTGAATAACATCCCCCACTTTAACTGTCCTCGAGGGTTTTACCTGCATGTTTTGCATCATCACGCGCCCTTTTTTGCACGTTTCTATCGCCAACGAGCGGGTTTTGAACAAACGTACCGCCCATAGCCATTTATCTATCCTGACTTCTTGGTTACTCATAATATAAAAAACAGCCCCAGCCCAGCCCCTCCAACCTCCCCGTAGGGGAGGCTCTGGATCCCCCCTACGGGGGACGGGGGGGCTGTTATTTTTTCAAATACTCATTTACATTCTTTTCAATCCTTGAGGCTACATTGCTTATGTCGGCCTTAACAAAGGGTTCGCCTACAATTTTTTCGTACAGTTCGATGTACCTGTCGGATACCGATTTGCAATAATCCGGCGTCATTACAGGCGCTTGTTGTCCGGTTTTTCCATGGAAGCCGTTATCCATCAACCATTTGCGCACAAATTCTTTCGATAGTTGGCGTTGCTCCTGATCTTGGTCGAACAACTGCTGATAGGTATCGGCATAGAAATAGCGCGAGGAATCGGGCGTATGGATTTCGTCAATCAGGTAAATTTTCCCGTCCTTTTTTCCAAACTCGTACTTGGTATCTACCAGTATCAAGCCTTTTTGCGCCGCTATCTCCGTTCCTCTTTGGAAGAGCGCGCAGGTATATTTTTCCAGTTGTTCGTATTCCGCTTCCGGCACCAATCCCTGAGCGATAATTTCTTTTTTCGAGATGTTTTCGTCATGCCCTTCATCGGCTTTGGTGGTCGGCGTAATGATGGGCGTTGGGAACTTTTGGTTTTCTTTCATTCCGTCCGGCAGCGGCACACCGCACAGGCTGCGTGCACCCGCCTTGTATTCGCGCCACGCACTTCCGGTCAAATATCCGCGGATAACCATTTCCACCTTGTAGGGTTCGCAACGGAGGCCAACGGTTACCATGGGGTCGGGAGCGAATAATTTCCAGTTGGGCAGTATATCGGCTGTGGCATCCAGAAATTTAGCGGCAATCTGGTTCAACACCTGCCCTTTGTAGGGAATTCCCTGAGGAAGTATTACATCAAATGCCGATATGCGGTCGGTGGCAATCATCACCAACAGGTCTTTCCCGATGGAATATACATCGCGCACTTTTCCGTGATATACGTTTGTTTGGCCGGGAAAATTGTAATTTGTATTTACTAATGTCTCGTTCATTGTTGTCAATGGTTTTATGTTATAATTTTTTTTGATTATGCTTTTCTTTTTTATCCTCTTTGTCGTAAGCCTCCACAATGCTTTGTACCAGCCTGTGGCGCACTATATCTTTCGCATTGAATTCAATTCTCTCGATGCCTTTTACGCCTTTCAGCACCTGCAAGGCATGTTTCAAGCCCGAAAGTTGAGAGGGTGGAAGGTCGATTTGGGTTACATCGCCCGTAATTATCATTTTCGCATTCATCCCAAGGCGGGTCATAAACATTTTTATCTGGTTCACCGAGGTGTTCTGCGCTTCGTCGAGAATAATCACCGCATCGTTCAGCGTCCGTCCCCGCATAAAGGCCAGGGGCGCAATTTGTACCACCTTGTTTTCGATGTATTCCTTCAACTTAGAGGCCGGAATCATGTCTTCCAGTGCATCGTAGAGCGGTTGCAGGTAAGGATCGACCTTATCCTTCATATCGCCGGGGAGGAAGCCCAGTTTTTCGCCCGCTTCCACCGCAGGCCGGCTGAGTATAATCCGTCTCACCTGTTTGCTTTTCAGGGCTTTTACGGCCAGGGCAATGGCTATGTAGGTTTTTCCGGTTCCGGCGGGACCTAAAGCAAAGACCAGGTCGTTTTTCTGAAAAGCCTGCACAAATTTTTGCTGGTTTTCGTTCCGCGCCAAAATAGGCTTTCCATTCAACCCGAAAATAATGAGATTATCCTCCTTAATTGTGTTGGGCGATTTTCCCTTCACGATGTCGATAATATTTTCTTCCGAAAGTGCATTGTGGTCGGCGCAAAACTGCTCCAGTTCGCGCGCTTTTTCTTCAAAAAAAGGCAATTCCTCCACATTGCCCATTGCCTTGATTACATTTCCTCTGGCAACGATTTTCAGCTTGGGGAAAAGCGTTTTTATCAATTGCAGATTGCTATTATTAATTCCGAAGAATATAACAGGATCAACATTATTAAGTATAATAACTTGCTCTATCATTTAATATATAAATCATCCGTTTTAGTACGCAAATATAGGTATTCTTTTTAAAATAGCTGAAAATAGGGAAGGTATTTGCAGGAAAATCTCTGTTACGCCAAGTTAAGGCTGAAAGCCTTTGATAACCCAGCCCAATGCAGCGCATTGGGTTAAGGGCGGGGACATGCGTTGTCGGGCTGTAAGCTGGGGTGGCATAAATCGGGGTATCTTCATAAAAAAAGTACCATCCTTAAAAATATGTTGACTGTAAATAGCTTACAGTCAATTAAAGAATCAAAGAATCCCGTTAGGGATTACCGCTCGGTAGAAAACAGTATGATGCCGAATTATCCCGCATTCCGCAGGAATGCATCCCCAAATAGCCAACAGGATACATTCCTACGGAATGTGTAAGGCTATACTGCGCTGATTTTTCTACCGGGCGAATCATTCCTAACGGAATGAAAGCAGCGACTTTGTAGCTTTGTGCTTTTGCGTATCTTTTTTCTCACAAAATGTGCAAAGAGCACAAAAAATAATGGTTACATGCTGTTTCTTTGAAAAATTACTGCTTATGCCTTTCGGTAAAGTTGCTGATATGAGCAGGAGATTCCTCCCTTTGGTCGGAATGACTGTCTCCTTTTGAGGAGAGGGGATGAGGAAGTGGCGGCTTCGCCGCCACTTCCTCATCCCTTAAACCACCAATAGCGAGTCATTCCGACCAAAGGGAGGAATCTCATCCGTAATAGCGCTTCTAAATTTTTTCAGGTTTGCCTTGAAGGTATTTGCAGCTTCGTTGTTGTTCTAAATTAACACAGAATATAAATTTTATATACTTTATTTTCAGCATTTTAAAAATCATAAAATAAATATATTCTGTATTTTCCGTGTATTCTGTGTACTAATTTTGATATTTTAATGCAACCCTCCACCATGTTAATTAGCGTCAAAGTCTGCCATTTATCAGATAATTCAGAAATTTGTCATCTAAAGTTTGCAAAAAAGACGGATTTTTTTTATTATCTTTGCACTCAATTAGTTTTAAGTATAAAATGAGCGCTAAAAAAGTTTTATTCATTGCACAGGAAATTTATCCTTACCTGCCCGAATCGATAATTTCAACAAACTGTAGATACTTACCGCAAGCCATCCAAGAAAAAGGCAAAGAAATCAGAGCATTCATGCCCAAGTTCGGAAACATTAACGAAAGACGTAATCAGCTACATGAGGTCATCCGCTTGTCGGGGATGAACCTTATTATAGACGATTCCGATCATCCGCTGATTATTAAAGTTGCTTCGATACAGGCCGCCCGGATGCAGGTTTACTTTATCGACAACGACGATTTTTTCAACCGGAAATCGACTATAAGCGATGACGAAGGGATAGAGTTTGACGACAATGACGAAAGAAGTATATTTTATGTGAGAGGGGTACTCGAAACCATAAAAAAGCTTCGTTGGATACCGGATATTATCCATTGCCACGGTTGGATGACGGCGTTGACACCCTTATACATAAAAACGGCTTTTGCCGACGACCCCTGTTTTAAAAACACCAAAATTGTATATTCATTATACAACGATGAATTTAAAACCCCGTTCAAGGAAAAATTTGCTTCCAAACTGAAGCTGGCCGGTATTAAAGAACACGAAATTAAAGAATTGAAGGACGAAGTTGACTATGTGAAACTAACCAATTTCGCCATAAAATATGCGGATGCAGTTATTCAGAGCGAAGAAACCATAAACAGCGATGTGTTGGACTATGTGGCTCAATCTCAGAAGAGTTTTCTCCCCTATCAGGAAGGTGAAATATCCGAGACTGCCCATGCAATAAACGAATTTTATAACGCACTGTGATTTGCTAAAAAAAAAGAAAAATGTATCTATGTTTTCACCGATACATTTTTTTTTTAGATATTTGAGCCCGATAAAATAATTAGTCGATGTGCTGATATGCTAATGTGTCAATGTGCTCATAAAAATGAAGCGCAAAGACCAACGGCGCAAAGAAATAATAAAGAAACGTAGCGGCTTAGCGTTTAGAATAGTTGCTAATTAACTCTTGTAACTCGTAACTAAAATGAAATTATACATACTGGGATTTGTACTTGTTTTGACGGCGGTTTTTGCCGTATCGTGCGACGATGACGTTAACTCCATTGGCGGAGATATTCAACCGGGAAGCGATGAAATTCTGATAATTACCGACACGGTGAATGTATCGGCGCGAACCATCCTGATGAATGATATATATGCCCGATCGACTTCTGCCATTCTGGGTAAATACGAAGACCCCTTGTTCGGAACAATCAAGTCGGAGTATCTTTTTGAGTTTAAAGGCGCCGACAATCTGATATTCGGAAATATAAACATACGCAAAGAAAATTTATTCATTGATGTGGATTCGGTGCAGCTGGCCGTTACTTTTCTCGAATATACGGGAGACTCGCTGGCTCCCATGGGCGTATCGGCATACGAGCTGACATCCCCGCTGAAAAGGGATTTTTATACGAATGTCGATCCCAGGAGCTATTGTAATATGACAAAGCCGTTGGGCCAAAAAACATACACAATAGACCAATCTAAACTATATACCTCGATAAGTACCGGCGAATCGTTCCGCACACTGACCATAGATGTTGATACGCTTATTGGCCGAAAGTTTGTAAATGAATACCTGAAAGATTATGGTACAGCGGCACAGGCAAAATTCGATACCTTCAGCAACACAGACAAGCTTCGCCAATTTTTCCCGGGCGTTTATATGGCAAGTACTTTTGGGTCGGGGAGCTTGATTAATGTAAATATTTCGGCCTTGAATATATATTACACCTACAACTACCCTGCTGGAAACCACGATGGTACGGCAGATACAATCATGCACGATGTATTCAGGCTGGTGGTAACACCCGAGGTTATCCAATTGAATAGCATTCAGAATTCGTTTCCCAATCCGAATCCCTTGCTGACCGACCCTGATGCCGTTTATCTGAAAACACCGGCGGGTGTTTGCACCGAAGTGCAGTTTCCGCTTCAGGATATAGTGCGAAAAATGGATGCCCTTGGTAGCGAAAAGGTAATCGTGAATTCGGGTAAATTTATATTGAATGGCTATAGCGAAAAAGAATCGGCTTTGAAATACGACTTTGGAAGACCTGGTTCGGTACTGCTAATAGAGAAAGATTCGCTGAACGACTTTTTCCTGAATCCGCAAAAAAGAAAGCCTGATAACAAAACAAGCTTTTACGCATCGTGGAATTCAACGACCAATTCGTGCAGCTTTACAAGCCTGGCCAATTTGATTACGGCATACAGGGAAAAAATAAAAAATGGTCTCAACCACGACCCCTATTTTGTTATCCTGCCCGTTGAAGTGGATGCAATACAGTCATCTACTACCGGAACCGTATCTATCCGGCAGGTTTTCAACTACATGAAACCGTCCACATCTGTTATCCGAAGCGGTGGTAATAATATGAGGTTCAGCTATATACTATCGTTGTATTAGTGGATATAAAATAAAAAGCATAAAAATAAAACCGTGTTTCGTTTACCATTGAAATACGGTTTTTAGTTTACGAAATAAGTTACGTTTATAAAACAAAATCGCTTGACTTCGTAGAATATGATACGGAAAATACTCATCAGTTTTATTATAGGGCTTACCGGCATTACCGGAATGCAAGCCCAATCCATACTGTTGTCCGATTCGGCGCAAATCAGTTTATTGACCAACAGCCCATGGTATGGCGCATCATACACCGTCTTTGGCCATACGGCTATCCGCGTGAATGATAAGGCTTATGCGCTTGATTGCGTTTTCAATTACGGAATATTCGATTTCAACAAGCCCAATTTCACTTTCCGTTTTATGAAAGGCGAAACGGATTACATGGTGGCAGGCTACCCGTTTGAGTATTATCTCGAAGAATATAAAACGAGAGGGGTTGCCTCGTACGAGCAGAGGCTGAACCTGACGCAACAGGAAAAACAAGCTATATGGGATGCCTTGTACGTCAATGCATTACCAGCCAATAGGGAATACCGCTACAACTTCTTTTTCGACAATTGCGCTACACGTCCCCGCGATATTATTGAGAAAAATATCAACGGACACATAAAATATGCTGCCGAAGATGAGCTGCTTGTCAGAAAACGCCAAACATTCAGGGATTTGGTGCACGAATGTACATCGCCAGACCCTTGGCTCCGATTCAGTATCGACCTGCTGATTGGTACCGGTGCGGACAGGGAAGCCACAGTGCGCGAAAAAATGTTTTTACCCTTGTACCTGAAACAAGCTTGCGACCACGCCGTTATTGTATCGGAAGACGGTACGGAACGCAAACTAGTCGCTAAAGAAGTCCTGATTACCGAAGCTGGGGAAACAAATGAAAACGGCGCTAAGCCAACCAACTATCCGTTTATAGCGGGAATTGTATTGCTGCTTATAACATTTGCCGTCTCTGTTCTTTCTTTCCGAAATCGTTGCTTGCCGGGCAAGGTTTTTGACGTAGTATTGTTTGCCGTAATGGGTCTATTGGGCTGTATAATTGCATTTTTGGTGTTCTTTTCGGAGCATCCGGCAACCAGTCCGAACTGGAATTTGGTGTGGTTGAACCCGCTTCAGTTGATAATAGCGATTTTAATTCCCGTAAAATACTTTTCAAAGGCGGTATATTACTATCATTTTATTAACTTTGTGTGCTTAAGTTTGTTTTTGCTGTTCAGATGGCTTATTCCGCAGCATTTTGAGGCAAGCTTCAGCCCTTTTGTTTTTGCATTGTATTTACGTTCCGGTACGAATTTTGTACAGAGTAAATTAAATAAGAAAAGTTTGACTTTCAAAAAATAAATGATAAAGATAATAACATCGCTTGTTGCTGTACTAACGGTTGTTTCGGCCCAATCCCAGACAAGCTTTAAGGAAACCCCGAAGTTGGTGGTCGGTATTACAATCGATCAACTGAGGGGCGATTATCTTGAACTGTTTCAACATACATTTACCGAAAAAGGCTTCAAACGCCTGTTGAACGAAGGATTGGTGTATCAGAACATGACCTTCGACTTCCCCAACATAAACAGTCCGGCAGCCATAGCCACCATCTATACCGGTGCAAATCCCTTTTATCACGGCATTATAAGCGATAAAAAAATTTCACCCGAAAGAGCCAACGAAGTCCCGTTCTTCAACGACGATGCTTTTCTGGGGAACTATACGCAAGACAAGTTGTCGCCCACAGCCTTAAAAGTTTCGACCATCGCCGACGAATTGAAACTGGCATCACATGGCTTTTCGGATGTGTATTCTTTTGCGCCCGATGCTTCGCAAGCCTTAACAACGGCAGGTCATGCCGCCAATTGCGCCTATTGGGTGGACGATTACACCGGCAAATGGGCAACAAGTACCTTCTACAAAGACTTTCACTGGGTGGTGGACAAAGAAAACCGCAGCGGAACTTTTTCGGGCTATGTAGGCTCGTTATCGTGGAAACCCGTACTCTCCATAGAAAACTACAAAGCCTTTCCCTACACCACAAACAGGGCTGCTTTCCAACATTTGTTCAATTCGTATATGCTGGTGAAGAAAACACCTTTGGTCAACGAGCAAGTGCGGAATACGAGCATGCAACTGCTGGAAAAAGCCGAAATGGGAAAACGGACGAATCCTGACTTTTTGGCATTGACTTTCTATCTGGGAAACTACCCCAAATCAATAGACAAAACTTATTCGCTCGAAATACAGGATGCATACGCCCGGCTGGACAGAGAATTAGGCCTGCTGCTGGATAACATAGACAAGCTTGTCGGACTAAAAAACACCCTGATATTTGTTACCTCCACCGGCTATTACGATAGCGAAGAGATATATCCCGATGGGCTGAAAATGCCGGGTGGCGTGTTCTATACCAATCGCTGCGAAGCCTTGCTGAACATGTATCTGATGGCCATTTACGGCAAGGAACAATGGGTAGAAAAGCTATACAACAAACAAATATACCTCAACCGGAAACTCATTAAGGAGAAGAACCTGAACTTGGAAGAGGTTCAGAACAAAGCCGCCGAATTTGTTGTTCAATTTACCGGCGTACAAGATGTGGCGACCTCCATTCAGCTACTGAACGGACGGGCGAATGACAATATGACACGCTACAAAAACATCCTGAACAAAGATGTTTGCGGAGATATATTCATCGAAATTCAGCCCGGTTACAAAATTATAAACGAACAGGAGCGCGTTACACAGGAAAAACGGGAACGGGAAACGGCGACCACTGCCCCGGCCATCTTCTTCGGCAATGGAATAAAAGCCGAAAAAGTGAAACGGACGATAAAAGCCACCGAAATAGCCCCAACCGTAAGCCATATTCTACGGATACGCTCGCCGAATGCCGCCAAATCGCAGGCGCTGCCCGAATTTTTATCGCCGGCAGCCGGTATATAAGTAATTAGAAAACAAAAATAACCTATAACATAAAGCAATAATTAAATGGGATTAAATAGTATTTTAGCCACATTATTTGGTAATAAATCGCAACGTGATTTACGGGAAATCAATCCGTATGTCGATAAAATAAAAGCTGCTTACCCGGCAATTGAAAAGCTATCGAATGACGAACTCAGAGCTAAAAGCGCCGAATTAAGGACAAAGGTACTGGATTATGTTGCAACCGAAAGGGCAAAAATTGCAGAGCTGAAAGCCGGCATCGAAAACATCGAAATAGACCAGCGTGAAGAAATCTGGGCGGAAATAGATAAGCTGGAAAAGGAAATCACCGAAAAATTGGAAACTGTTCTGGACGAAATATTGCCCGAAGCATTCTCCGTAGTGAAGGATACCGCTCGCCGCTTCACCCAAAACGAAGAAATTGTGGTGAAAGCCACCGATTTCGACAGGGAACTGGCCAAAACCAAAGATTTTGTTTGGATAGACGGCGATGACGCCATATACAAGAACCGCTGGATTGCCGGAGGTAACGAAATAACCTGGGACATGGTTCACTACGATGTTCAGCTGTTTGGTGGAGTGGTATTGCATAAAGGTAAAATAGCCGAAATGGCAACGGGGGAAGGAAAAACCCTCGTGGCTACCCTGCCCGTCTTCCTGAACGCCCTTACGGGTAACGGAGTGCATGTGGTAACGGTCAACGATTATCTGTCGAAACGCGACTCGGAATGGATGGGGCCTTTGTATATGTTCCATGGCCTGTCGGTGGATTGCATCGACAAACATCAGCCCAACTCCGAAAGCCGCCGTCAGGCCTATGCCGCCGACATCACATTCGGTACAAACAACGAATTTGGTTTCGATTATCTTCGCGATAATATGGCGATTAGTCCTGCCGATTTGGTGCAACGGAAACACAACTACGCCATTGTGGATGAGGTTGACTCGGTGTTGATTGACGATGCCCGTACCCCTTTGATTATATCGGGACCGATCCCGAAAGGCGAAGACCAATTGTTCGACGAATTTCGTCCCCGTGTCGAAGTAATCGTGAAAGCCCAGCGCGACCTCTGTACCAAACTCCTGGCCGAAGCCAGGGTTAAAATGGCATCCGATGATAAAAAAGTGCAGGAAGAAGGCAGCTTGCTTTTGTTTCGTTCCTACAAGGGCTTGCCCAAGAGCAAGCCGCTTATCAAGTATTTGAGCGAACAGGGCATAAAAGCGGCCATGCTTAAAACCGAAGAGTTTTACATGTCGGAACAAATGAAGAATATGCACATTGTTACCGACGACCTGTACTTTACAATTGACGAGAAAAATAACAGCATCGAACTGACTGACAAGGGCATCGACCTGTTGACAGGTAATTCGGACGACCCCTTGTTCTTTGTCTTGCCCGATATTGGGGCGCAAATGGCCGAACTGGAAAATTCGGGCTTAACCGATCAGGAAAAGGCCGGGAAGAAAGATGAAATGACGCTGAATTACAGCATCAAGTCGGAACGCGTTCACACCGTAAACCAACTGCTGAAAGCCTACGCCTTGTTTGAAAAAGACGACCAGTATGTGGTGATGGACAACAAGGTGATGATTGTTGACGAACAAACCGGACGTATTATGGATGGCCGCCGCTATTCCGATGGTTTGCATCAGGCCATTGAAGCAAAAGAACGCGTGAAAGTGGAAGCGGCAACGCAAACCTTTGCCACAATCACCTTGCAGAATTACTTCCGTATGTATCACAAACTATCGGGGATGACCGGTACTGCCGAAACAGAAGCAGGCGAGTTGTGGGACATATACAAGCTGGATGTGGTAGTTATCCCAACCAACCGCCCCATCACCCGCAACGATATGAACGACCGCATATACAAAACCAAAAGGGAAAAATATACGGCTGTTATTTACGAAATAGAAGAACTTGTAGGAAAAGGACGTCCGGTGCTTGTCGGTACTACTTCGGTAGAAATATCCGAGTTGCTGAGCCGCATGTTGACGCTCCGTAAAATAAAGCACAACGTGTTGAATGCCAAGTTACACCAGAAAGAAGCCGATATTGTGGCCTTGGCAGGACAACCCGGAACAGTAACCATAGCCACCAATATGGCAGGTCGTGGTACCGACATCAAGCTGACGCCCGAAGTGAAAGCTGCCGGAGGGCTGGCCATTATCGGTACCGAAAGGCACGAATCGCGCCGGGTCGATCGCCAGTTGAGAGGTCGTGCCGGTCGTCAGGGAGACCCGGGCTCTTCGGTATTCTTCGTATCGCTCGAAGACAACCTGATGCGTTTATTTGCCAGCGACCGTATCGCCAAATGGATGGACAGGATGGGCTTCAAAGAAGGAGAAGTACTTGAGCACAACATGCTGAGCAAATCGGTAGAACGGGCGCAGAAGAAAGTGGAAGAAAACAACTTCGGTATTCGTAAACGCCTGCTCGAATACGACGATGTGATGAACTCGCAGCGGGAGGTAATCTACAAGCGCCGCCGTCATGCGCTGATGGGCGAACGTATTGGTATCGACATCATTAATATGCTTTACGATGCATCGTCGGCCATCATCGAACAATACTACGACTCTCAGGACTACGAAGGTTTGAAAATAGAACTGTTGCGCATTATGGCTCTTGAAGCGCCATTTGACGAACAGAAATTCAAATCGGATAAACTGCACGGACTGGAAGAACAGGTGTATGACAAAGCCATTCAGGGTTTCAAGGGCAAGATGGACCGGTTGGCGGAAATAGCCAATCCTGTTATCAAGGATGTGTTTGAAAAACAAGGCGATAGATACCAGAATATACTCATCCCCATAACTGACGGAAAGCGCATCTACAATATTTCGTGCGACCTGAAAGAAGCCTACGAAACCGGCTCGAAAGGGGTGATAAAGGCATTTGAAAAGTCGATATTGCTCCATACCATCGACGAGCAATGGAAAGAACATTTGCGCGAAATGGACGATTTACGTCAATCGGTGCAAAATGCAAGCTACGAACAAAAAGACCCCTTGCTGATTTACAAACTGGAGTCGTTCAACTTGTTCAAGGCAATGGTCGATACAATAAACCGCAAAGCCGTAGCCATTTTGATGAGAGCGCAGATACCTGTTCGCCAAGCCGAAGATGTACGTCAGGCTGCTCCCGAATCGAAAACCGATTACAGCCGTTACCGGACCGAAAAATCGGATATTACCAGTCAGGGCAACCCGCAACAGGGAGCGCAGGCACAACAAGCCGAAGCGCCCAAAGTTATGCCCATCCATGTGGACAAAAAACCGGGACGAAACGATCCTTGTTTCTGCGGAAGCGGCAAAAAATATAAAAATTGCCACGGACAACTGGAAGGGTAATGATTAAATAGAATTGTAGGGGCGTATCGAATACGCCCTTTGTGCAATGTTCAATGTTTGTGTGTCGGGCGTATTCGATACGCCCCTGCTGAAAAATGCCGGATGAAAAAAATACTGCTATTCAACGATTGCCTGAATTATGGGGGGACAGAGACATTGCTGGTCAACCTCCTGCATCATATCGCCGGTGAAGCATGTGAAGTTACCTTGTTGCTGCCGGTTCACGATGCCGGTGATATTCTGCTGAAGGATGTTCCCGACAGGGTGAATGTGGCGTATATATACCCGAAGAAATTGTCGAGGCTTCAAAAGGTGCTGCACGAAAACCTGATGTCTTTTTTTCCGTCCCTCTATGCTAAGGTAGTCCACCTCGACCTGAAAAAGTATGACTTGATTGTAAGCTTCAAGGATAGTGTGTATTCTGCTGTTTTTGCACGCGCCAGACAGCCCAAGATACTCTGGATACACAATCTGCCGGTCGAGCGAAAATACACCGTTAAATCGCTGAAAGAATGGCTTCCGGTGAAGCTTCTCCAAATCAGGAGCGAGCGGCTTATCAAAGCTTTCCGCCGCTACAACGATGTTGTTTTTGTATCCAATGCTTCGATGAACAATTACACCCGGATATACAACCAGGGAAAACTGGTCAAAGGACAAAACCTGCAAGTGATATACAATGCCATCGAACTCTCCAAAATAGGGAAACTCAGTCTGGAGGCGTGTAACACTGAAATGGAACATCCCATGTTTATCATGGTCGGTCGCTTTTCGGTCGAAAAAAGAATTGATAGAGTGATAAAAGCCGCCCGAAGGCTTAAAAATGAAGGCTATAACTTCAAGATAAAAATAATAGGCGACGGGCTGTTCTTTGAGGATGTTAAGAGGCTCGTAGCCGGGTTATCGCTAAGCGACACGGTCTCGTTGCCGGGATACATAAACAACCCCTACCCTCACATGAAATCGGCCGATTGGCTGATATGCAGCTCCGAGAAAGAGAGCTTTTCGCTGGTTGTGTTAGAGTCTATTTATCTGGGAACTCCCGTCATAACTACCGATTGCGGAGGCCCTACCGAAATATCGGCCAACGGAGAATATGCATTACTCACCGGCAACAGTTCCGATGGCGTTTACAGGGGAATGAAAAAGGCCTTGGACGAGCCGTCAATAGCCGGAAAATACACCTCAAAAGCCGACGAATGCCTCAAGCGTTTCGATTACAATAAATGGCTGGATTCCGTTGATAAAATACTGGGGCTATCCTGAACGATTGATAATGTATCCCCTACGGACAATCAGTATCGCCCTCTGCGGGCAGGGCTGTTAAGTTCTAAATCCCGTTAGGGATTCGATGTTGGTAGAAAACCGATTCTTAAGCATAACAACGTGCCATCAGGTACGCCATGTTGTATCTGTACCTTTTTTGCAACCTAATTTTTACCTAATTCAAAATACAAAACAACCTCAGTAGCAGCATATTATAATAAATAGCCTGACCTCATTACCTCATTTATTCACACAAAATTTATCGGCACAAGAGAGGTGTGAATAATGAGGTAATATGGTTAAATTATACGTTGTAATCCATTGCTACTGAGGTTGTTTTGTATTTTGAATTAGGTGGGAATGAGGTTTTATTATTCGTATTATCGTAGGGGTGAATCATTATTCGCCCGCTGACGCGAATATGTATTTTATTAATAGCCGTAAGGCTAAGGCTGAGAACTACAACCTGTTGGCGGCAAAATAGTTACACCATTCCTTCAAACCACAGGCTTCGCAGTTGGGCTTTCGGGCCATGCAAACATAGCGACCATGCAATATGAGCCAGTGATGCGCTTTCGATAACAACTTGGCCGGTATATATTTCACCAGCTCTTTCTCCGTTTCCAGTGGCGTTTTAGAGTTGATTGTCAGCCCTATCCGGTTGGCTACCCTGAACACATGCGTATCAACCGGCATCGCAGGCTTGTCGAATGCTACGGCGAGCATTACGTTGGCTGTTTTGCGCCCCACCCCCGGTATTTGTTCCAGCAACTCCAGTTCCGAAGGTACTGTGCTGTTGAAGTCCGTTACCAGTTTTTTGGCCATCCCAACCAAGTTCTTGGCCTTGTTGTTGGGATACGATATGCTTTTGATGTATTGATATACTTCGTCGGGAGATGAGGCTGCCATCACCTCGGGAACCGGAAAAGCCTCAAACAAATCCGGAGTTATCATATTCACGCGCTTATCGGTGCATTGGGCCGACAAAATAACAGCTATAAGCAGATGAAACGGACTATCGTAGTGCAGTTCGGTTTCGGCAACGGCAAAATTTTGCTCAAACCAGCCAATTACCTTTTCGTAGCGTTGTTTTTTAGTCATCATAAAAATACTGTTACTTATAAACAAAAGGCCTCACAAAAATAATTCTGTGAGGCCTTTGTTGAGTTATTGTTTGTTTAGAAAAACTTCACACGATTGTCCTGTACATCCATTTTTTCCTTCAGAACCTCAAACAAGGTACCCGAATTTACACGGTAAACGTACGAACGGTCCAAATTGCTTTTCACAAGATTAAGCTCCTGAATCACAGGAGATTCCTGACGTTCAAACACCGAATACACCAGTACGCCGGCATTGCCTTTCACAGGGCCTTGCAGTTTGTTTAATCCGGCATGTTTGGCAGAAACATTCACCACCGGCTCGCGTCCCAATCCCGAAACACTTAGTGTTGCAAAATTAACGAACCTGACAGTATCGACTTTCGCTCCCAATACTTGCGCATAAGCATCCAGACTTGTTGCGTTCTTCGTTTTCAGATCGGCAATTATTTTTTCAGCTTTTTTAGCTTTGATAAGCTCATCTTTCAATATAACCGATACTTCGGACAAGGGTTGGTATCCAGGCTCTATTTTTTCGTCAATTTTGGCGACAACCCGTTGCTCGGGAAGATCGAACTTTTTCACCGAACCTGCTTTTTCGTTGAAAGCCCAGGATATTACCTGACGAGAACCTTTTATCTGGTTCAGATTCATGGAAGACGGAACCAGCGTCATACCGGTTACAACATTGTAGCCTTTTTCGGCAACAGCTTTGTCAAAATCGGCAGCGCTTACGTTTTCAGCTGTAAATTGGTTCAACTCGTTGTCTATATCCGACAAGGTCTTATCGCTTACCGGAACCGACATTTGTATTGTCGCCAATTTCACTTTAGAAACGGGCGAAGTTATGTCGTCTATTTTAACCACCTGAGTTACAGTCCCTGTTTTGAGTTTCAACAAGGCTCCTTTCGATGCGCCGAAACAACTTCTCACAAAATCTTCACCTCCTGTCGCCAACATGGCTTCGGTTGCCCAGCCAATATCACCACCATTCGATTGAGGATTGATTTCGTTAGCTACATCCGAAAAGTCTTTTCCTCCGTTAATTACGTTTATAAGACTGTCGGCAACGGATCCAGCCAATTTTTCGTCGGCCAAAGGTACGCTGATCATTCTCATTTTAACCGAATCGGGAGCCACCGTTTTTGCCACTAACTTATATAAACGATACGAATCGTTATCTCTTTCGGGGCCATACACATCGCCAGCAGCGGCTGAACCGACAAAAGTCTTTTCTTCGGGATACAACGAAGATTCCGAAACAAATACATCCTGGTATGGAATTTCCGAATAATCGGCGACTAACAGCGCCGGATTTGTTGCCGTAGCCAAGCTTTCGCGAATCGTTTGCATTTCTTTTTCGATTTCGGCGTAATCGTCTTCGCTTGGTCGAACATCTTTTACAAAATAAGAAAGCTTAGCCTGTTCGGTGTATAACTTATAATTGTTTTTACGTTCGTTGTACAGCTTTTCAATTTCCTTATCAGACACAGTAACTGCCGAATCGGGAATCAAAGAGTAGCGGCTGACAACGTAGGCTATGCTTGAGTTGGTTTTGGTATCTTCAATATTGGATTTAGCCTCAATATCATTCGCCGAAATTGACGATGCCACCAATGTATTGTATTTTTCTTCCAAACGATAATATTTCATCATTCGTTCTATCATCAACCACATGGAAGAAAACATCTGGTGTTGTTGCCTTTGTTCTGCGGGTATTGTATTTATATCGGTGTGGATATAGCTGAGAAATTGCAGCAATCCTTCTTTGCTGAACTGCCTTGTTTGAGGGTCGGCAAACATGGGCGATTGCAAAAGGAGAGGCGAAACATTTTCGCCATAAACCATATCCTGAAGTTCCTCCGGCGAAACAGCCAAGCCTAATTTTGCCGACTGGTCATCCAGAATTTTTTCTTTCACCATTTGCTCGTAAACATACTCTCTTATCTGAGCGCTAAGGTTTTCGTCCATCGAGGTCTGACCGCTCATCATTTTCTGAAATTCCTCGAACTGCGTAATCCTGTCCTGGTATTCCCCTGTGGAAACAACATCTCCGTCAACCGAAAATGCCCTGTCTCTAAATTTATTGAACAATGTTCCACCTGAGTTGAACAAGTCTCCTAAAACAAATGCCAGTAACGCTATGCCTAATGCAGCAACGAGCAAACCGCCTCTATTCCTGATTTTTTGTAATGTTGCCATTGAGTATCAACTATTTTTAAATATAATATTGTTATTTCTTTATTCTTAACCGAATATCAGGGCACGAAGATAATATATTTTGGTTTAAAAAAATCCTAAATTCAAAAAAATATCTGTTTTTCGTCAAAAAGCATCATCCCGAATCAGTTTGCAACAGCTGTCGTGTCGATTATTTCCCCGCCATCTTGCACATAAGTATATGAATCGTGCGGTCGAAGTATCTGATATTCTGTCATCTGCTGATTCGATACAAAGCCAAAACCTTTGAGCATCAGCTTATCCGGTCGATTTATTTCGATATACATGTCGGAATATACTTTTCCTCTCCTTTCGTCCCAATACAGTTCCTGACTTTCAAATGTTTCGTTGAGCGAATTGCGAAAGAACACATTTCCTTTCAGTTTCCACAATTTACGTTGCTTATAATTCCAGGCGGTATCCGACCTTAATGTAACCTGAACCTGATGCGCCGTGTCGAACTGCTCGACATACAATCCTTCGGGAAAAAACCAATGCGGATCTTTCGCCTTGTCGAAAAACAGCCACTTTCTTGTAATCAGCTTGTAGCGTATTATCCCCGAATCCGAAATCAATTCGGTTACACTATCTACTGACATGGTGGGCGTTTTTTCGTTATCCAAAGGAATATCAACATATTCTTTCTTTTCGCCGCCGCAACAAACAAAGAGCATCCCGATAAAACAAGCAACTATATATATTCCTTTATTTTTCACAAAAAAAAAGTTCAAAGTTTCAAGTTCAAAGTTCAAGGTTTTGAATGGAATACGAGACGTGGCGCGTCTCTACAACTTTGAACCTTGAACCTTGAACTCAATTTATCTGAATTTGTTTTTCACAAACCACAAATCATTCAGGTTCATGCCTACCGAAACTCCGATATAGTCTTCTTTTATCATTGTACTTATTTCGGGAGCCAGTTTGGTGTATTCAAAGCTGACATTAATATAGGAGGTTTTTCCGGTGTATGAATCCCTGATAGGCAATCCAAGCCCTAAGGTTGCTCCATATTCTTTATAACCGCCTGTTTTGCCTGTCGATTTCTCTTTCACATTCAGGTAAGAGTTGCTGTAATTTAATCCGGCACGAAACTTCAGCCTTTTGAAGAAGTTGCGTTCAAAGGGAGATATGAGGTACTCAACCCCTGCATTAACACGCAGTCTGTTGTTAAACCGGTCGGCAGAGGAGAGTTCGTCTCCCATTTGGCCGGGGTAATTCAGGTCTGCCCATTTCTGATAAGTTACGTCAACGCCATACAATAAGGTTCGGTTGTTGGACAATGTAAATCCCAGCCCGAAAGTATGGGGCAATTGTGTATCAACGCCATAACTGACAGTATCGGTGGATATGACAAGCATTCTGGCGCTTGGCTTAATCGCCGGAGTATAGACAGCGCCTACCGTCAGCAGGTTTTTACTACCCAGCAAGGTTAATGGCTGCAGGTATTGCACACCAATGTCGAACCTGGCCGAGTTGATGGATAATTTCTTGTATTCGCCCGCAGCAGGAACCGATTCGGATAATATGGACATCGACCGCGAATGTTCCGCCCGTCCGTACAAATAGGCTACATTGGCTCCAATAGACAGGTTTTTGAAAACGCGGTACGACAATCCGCCGTATATCTGGCTTAATCCGCCTGCGCCCTGAAAATCATATTTTTTTCTCAATCCGTTTTCCACCACTTCGTTACCAAATTGGTATCCTACCGAAGAATAGGGTAAAAAACCGACGCTAACCGCCAGGCCTTTTGCAATGGGAAACTGCAAGGCCAGATAGTCCAATCCGCCGTTGTCGTCGTTTTGAGAGGCCCCGGGGGTTTTAAAACGGCTATTCGTATAGGAGACCCCTATATCGAACAAAAACGTCAATGAATCGATACTGGAATAGGAAGCAGGATTGCCCGGATTCACATTCTGGCCTCTGACCCCGTAAGAAATTCCGCCCATTCCTTTCGATGCCCCAATGGCTTTATCGTTCAGCACGCCATACCCGTACCGGCTATATGGCGAATTCGTGTTCTGTGCTTCTGCGGAGACAGCGAAAACAGCTAGTATAGCCAGAAAAAATAATTTTTTATTTGTCAACATTCTAATTCTATAATTCGGATTAAATCTTTACAATGCCAAATTTGGCTCCACAAAAATATGACTTTTTAATTGAGATTGTGCATTCTTGTCGCACTCTTCCATTAAAATAACTTCAATATTTGTATATCTTAACTAATACAAGCGGTAGTCGAAAGTTATTTTGCTGCATAAAGGGTTAAGGTAAACCATGAAAAAATTTAGAACTACTATTACGAATGAGATTCCTCCCTTTGGTCGGAATGAATCGCCTATTGGTGGTTTAAGGGATGGGGAAGCGGCGGCAAAGCCGCCGCTTCCCCATCTCCTCTCCCCAAAAGGAAACCGTCATTCCGACCAAAGGGAGGAATCTCCTGCTCATACCAGCAACTTTACCGAAAGGCATAAGCAGTAAAATTTTTCATGCGTTTGCCTAATTCCTTTTTTATATGACAATAATTTTATACCTTCGCTCTCTGTTTTATTATATATAAGGAGACGTTCCGTTGAAATCGCATATTAGGGTATTACATAACGAAATAAAACCGTATAAAGATATTATCTGGTTTCTTTTCCTATTCATTTCTTTTGATTTTCTGTGGAAATTGTTTGTAAGCACGGATGAAGAAGAAACTGAAAAATTATTTTTTCTCAGCAAAGATATAACAAATCTCACGAAGCCTTTTTCGGTGTGGACGGCACAAGCAACCTACTGGATAGTTAATCATGTTCTGGGATTCCACGATTTAACAATAAGCGGCGCCCTGCTCTACTTCGACCATCCTATTACTTATCAGGACTTTGTTTCGGAAACTTCCATGAGGTTGCGCATCGTTTGGGACTGTACGGGGATTAAACAAATGATTCAATTTGCCCTGATTATTGTCTGCTGCTTTGGCCCGCTGAAGAAAAAATTATGGTATATCCCCCTTTCGATAGTTATATTGAGTTTAATCAATATCCTTCGGATAATGACCTCAGCCCTGCTCATAAAGGACGGATTTCCCGATTGGTTTATCCCTTTTAATGAATGGTATAACCATGCTCAATGGCAAGACGCCCCAAACTCCTACCGGACATTTTACAACGATTGGTTCCAATTGTTTCACAAAGATGTATTCAAATGGCTCTACTACAATGGTGTTATATTTATTCTGTGGCTGGTTTGGCAAGAAAAGTGCAACATCCCTTATCAACGGCGGAAAAAAAATCGAAGCATACCGGAAAAGCGGAGGTAAATAGCCCGAACACCGGAAGAATGCAAATTCATGTGTTTAGTCCCGCATGGGACGGTACTTTATTAACCGTATGCTTCAACTTACAGATAAAGAATCGCCTCATCCAAGCAAGTCCCGCATGGGACGACACTTGGACACGCTATCAAGTGTCGCCCCATGCGGAGCTTAGGGTGTTGGGGTGTCCGTCAATTCGTAAGCACAGCGTATTATTTGCGATAATTCGCATAATCCGCGTTCCCATATCCGTCTCAATAATAAAAAACCCTCGCCAAGAGCAAGGGTTTTCTATTTTATTCTCTACTATTGTCAGCAATTATGCCGGACTAATGGCCCCTGTTGGGCAAACATCCGCACAAGTGCCGCAATCGGTACATGTGTCCGGGTCAATTTTATAAATATCTCCTTCCGATATTGCACTTACCGGACATTCGTCGATACAAGTACCACATGCAATACAATCTTCATTAATTACATAAGCCATAACTCAAAATTTTAAATACACCATTATTAATACTACTTTTGAAGCAACAAATATAAGGAGTTTTTCTATTCAGCCAAAACTGCTGTTACCGAAAAACCGCTGTATGACCAACCGGCATATCCGGCCTTATCAAATGGAAACGCCCTAATTGATTGATTTATAAAAGGAAGATTCATCAATCTATCGCAAATAAATAAAATCAATAGCCGGTTATTTTGAATTATTCTAATTAAGTTTCGGGCTGGGAACCTTAAACTTTGAACTTTAAACCTTGAACCTTAAACTTTGAACTTATAATAATTTGTGCAAATCAACGTTTATTAGAAAAATGAATTTGAAAACAAGATACATAACAACAATATTTTTATGCGCCGTACTCCTGCTGGCGATGCACCATAGTGCGTATGCACAGCAGCTAAAGGTGCAGAACCGCCCATACGCCGACCAAAAGCTGTATAGCTTCGGGTTTACGGTGGGTATGCATACGCAGGATTTAATTTTGTCTCACACCGGATTTGTTCAGCCAAACGGCGAAGTGTGGTTTGCCGAAATACCTTCCTATTCGCCGGGGTTTAGCGTTGGAATCATCGCCGACCGGTATTTGAGCGAGTACCTGAATATTCGGACAGCGCCTACCCTCTATTTTGGCGAAAAGTCATTCTTTTTTAAAGAGCAGAATTCGGGCGAAGAGTTCAAAACCATATTAAAAACAAACTACCTGTCCTTTCCTTTATTGCTAAAGTACAGTTCAAAAAGGCTCAACAATATTCGCCCATACGTGCTGGGAGGAGGATATGCCAACATGGAAATAGGCGCCAAAACCAACCAGCCCCTCAGGCTGAACGGCTCCGATTTCGGCCTTGAATTTGGCTTTGGATGCAATATTTATACGCCCATGTTCAAGTTTTGCCCCGAGCTCAAGTTTTCGTTCGGATTAAAAGATCTGATTAATAAAGACCGTTCGGACTTACGCGACAAAGACCTCCTGAAATACACCGAAGCGCTGTCGTCGGGCAAATCGCGCATGATAACGCTATCGTTTAATTTTGAGTAACAGCAAGATAAATTGTCAACGGTATTTTTGTATCTGCCCTCTCCTGTCCGTTTTCATCCTTCATTCGGCAAACAACAATACGCAAAAAAGATTGTTTAACAAAAATATGGCACATTTTTACTTCCATAAAGGCATGGATTCCGAAGAAAAAGCATTACCTTTGCTGGCCTGTCTAAGTTCAAATACACATAAAAGCAACTAAAACTAAGTTTGGATATATGCTACAGGAATTTACCATTTCCCGCGGAAGAGCGATGATAAACTTCACTTTGAAGTACTGCGATACAAAACAAAAATTGTTGAGCAGCTATGGTTTTAAAAGAGTTGTCGAAGTTTTCATCAAAACGCTCAAAAAAGATGAGCCCATCATTTACAATCACTACCTTGCCACGTTTAAAACCGACGAAGAGTTAACCGAATCGCTCATTGAGGTTTTTAAACTGCTGACAGTATTCAATATTGATGAGGTGGTAGCCGTTGACAACAAATACAAAGCTTTCTTTGAAGACAAGGACTTGTTTATCGAAGTCATCAAACTTTTATTAGGTTTCTGGAAAAAACTCGAACGATACAGTATCGTCCGGAACGAAAAACTGGGCGAAGGGCTTCAGAATGTTCGCTTTATTCAGGCCAATGACATGTTCAACGACTTGGTGCTGGCCACCAGCCGCCGCATTCAGGAAACCGTCAACGGACACGATATTCGTGTTTTCAGGCAATCAATTGCCGGAGCCAATGCCAGTTTAACCCTGAACGATGTGCAATGGAACTGCCCGGTTGACTACATAGGACTGGCTAAAATCCCTTTCATCAGCACCGTAGTATTGCGTCCGCCGTTCATATCCTACACAAAAAGGAACACGCGGGACGGAATATTTCAGGAGCACAGCCAGAATCCGCTGAACAACATCGTGTTGAACGAAGACGACTGGTTTATATTCCCTGCAAAAGTAGGAAGCATGCTCACATTCGTCTATTTCCACAAAGATTTTATGGCACACGGAATCGGGCTGTCGAACTTGTTTGAACTGGCAAAAGAAAGCGAATACATCGGCAAGAAACCCGATATTATATACCTCTTCGGCTATCCCGACGGACAAGAAGAAAAGAGAACGTTCTACCACAAGGACAAACAGAATGACATCCTGATTGGGTACGCCAATTATTGCGACGATATTGATTACTTCGGATACATGAAGAAGATGCTTCTTACCCTCCACAATGTGAAGCAGATAGAAAAAAACCGGCTTCCTATTCATGGAGCCATGGTGAACATTGTGCTGAAGAACGGAAAAGAATCGAACATCATCATCATGGGAGACAGCGGCGCCGGAAAATCGGAAAGCCTCGAAGCTTTCCGCACACTCAACGAAAGCTATATCCGCCACATGCGGGTTATATTCGACGATATGGGATACCTCAACGAAGAAGAAGACGGCTCGATAAAGGGATACGGTACCGAAATCGGCGCATTTGTCCGCATCGACGACCTCGACCCCATGTATGCCTACGAACAGCTCGACAGGGGTATATACACCAACCCCGACAAAGTGAATGCCCGTGTAACAATACCCATCTCCACCTACGAAGTCATTTCAAAAGGCTATACGGTTGACATCATCTTGTATGCCAACAACTACGAAGAAGCAGAGAACAAAATCGTGTTCTACAACGATTTAGGCAAAGCCATTCAGGTTTTTGAGGCAGGAGCACGCAAAGCCAAAGGCACAACCACCGAAAAAGGCCTCGTGAAATCGTACTTTGCCAACCCATTCGGCCCCGTACAGGAACAAGCCGAAACAGAAGCGCTGGTACGCAAATACTTCAAAGACATGCAGAAGAACGGCGTAAAAATAGGCGAAATGCACACAAGCCTCGCCATTGAAGGAAAAACCAAGAACGGACCACGTGAAGCAGCCGAAGAACTCTTCAAGCTGATTAACGAATAATATTTAATTAATTATTGCAAACAAAGAGGGATTCGGAAGAGTCCCTTTTTTGTTTTGTAAGCTGCCTAAAACGTATTTTTTGAACGCAAATTACGGCTCACCAGCAAAACCCTGTATTTAGTCCCGCATGGGACGACACTTTATTAACCGTATGCTTCAGCTTACGGGTGAACAGTCGTCTCCTGCAACCAAGTCCCGCAGGGACGACACTTGGACACGCTATCAAGTATCACCCCATGCGGGGATTAGGTTACTGTGCTGTATGTCAGGCCGTAAGCTAAAGCATACGGTTAATAAAGTGTCGCCCCATGCGGGGCTAAACGCAATTTTGCTGGTGAGCCGAAAAAAGATATAAGCAGTATGATTCATTTGCGCAATTTGCGCAATCGGCGTAATTGGTATTCTTTTGAGACAGCCCCTAACGTAACATAAACCCTTAAACTGGTGAAAAATAATTAATTCTATCTTTAATTCTCGCAAAATACAAAGACTTCCCCTCGCTTTTTATTAATTTTGCGTGGTTAACACCCCCTCCAACCTTCCCCTTTTGGGGAGGCTCTTACAGCCCCCTTTGGAGGAGCAAGGGGTTAAAGGAAGAGGCGTAGCGTTGTAACTCATAACTCGTAACTAAAATAAAACGATTTAAGTATATATTTTTAAGCCTTGTAGGGATAATTCTGGGAATTATCACATTGTTGTTCGGCCTTTTGAACATGCCTTCGGTTCAAGAGGCGATAAAGGAACGCATTGTTGAGGAATTAAAAAATAAACTGCATACCGAACTGGGGATAGACAAAATACACATCCAGCCATTCAATACGGTAGAACTCAATGGCGTTTACCTGTTCGACAAACAAAACGAACAAATATTGCGTGCCGATAAATTGTATGCCGGCATCAGCTTGTTCTCCCTTCTGCAAAAGGAAGTAGTTGTTACCGCCGTGCGCCTGAACGATTTCGATATAAAGTTGTCGAAAGAAACATCCGGATCGCCGCTCAATATCCAGTTCATTATCGACGCTTTTAAATCGCCCGATGACGAAAATAAATCGAAGATTGAAGTAAAAATAAATACCCTAAGCATCAGCAACGGGAATCTCAGCTTCGACATAAAGGATAAACCGGTTGCAAACAATCCTTTCGACCCAAACCACATTCAGGTTTCGGACTTCAACGCCCACCTGTCCCTGAAATCGCTGAAATCCGATTCGCTGAACATTCAGATTAAGAAACTGGCGCTAAAAGAAAAAAGCGGCTTAGAAATCGAGAACCTGAAACTACGGCTGATTTCACAGGCTCAGTCGATACAGGTAAAAGGATTTATGCTCGAAACACCCAAATCCCTTCTGCAATTCGGCAAATGCGAAATTGATTTATCCAAGGTCGATTCGCCCAAAAACCTGGCCGATAGCGCCTGCATCAATTGTTCGATTGTATCGTCCTACATTACCCCCAAAGACCTGTCGCCGTTTTCAAAGGTCCTCAAAAATTTTGAAGACCGGATATATTTGAAATGCAAGGTGTTGGGCACGATTAACGATTTTGACGTATCGGACATATCGCTGGACTATGGCGACAAGATGCAATTGAGCGCCGATGCGAGCATTACCCATGCATTGGATAAAGAATTGCTCTACCTTTCGGGGAATGTAAACGACCTCCGGGTAACGACCGAAGGAATCGCCGGACTAATCAATAACTTCTCCGACAACAAGAAAACCCTGCCCAAACAGATACACAATTTAGGAACCGTTACCTTTAGCGGCAATATTTCGGGGCAGCTGAAAAAACTGCGGGCGCACGGATTCTTAAATTCCAAGCCCGGGTCGGTAACTGCCAAGCTCGATTTCGGGTTTAATACCGAATCGGGAATCGAATCGTTTTTCACCGGCAGCATTTCGTCCGGGAAGTTTAAATTGGGCGAATTACTGGAAGACGAAAAATTCGACGAACTTTCTTTCAACCTGGATATTGACCTGCAAAAATACAAACATAAAACACTGGGAGGCAAGGTGAAAGGTGATATAAGCCATTTCGATTACAAAGGCTATCCGTATCGGCATATTGCATTAAACGGGAAATACGACGGCTTGAAAATGGAAGGCGCCTTGTCAATTGACGACGAAAACGTTTTTCTGGATGTGGATGGATTGTTCGACTTTTCGCAAAAGCAACCCGTTTTAAATTTTATCGCCAAACTGCAAAACCTGCGGCTGGATAAACTAAACCTATCGGACAAGTACAGCAATTCCTACCTTTCGCTGGATGTCAACGCCAACTTTTCGGGCGATAATATCGACAATGCCGAGGGTTATCTGAATATAGACTCCATCCGCTTTTACCGCGATGGCGACCAATTTTTCATGGACAACATCCTGATAGAGGCATCCGGCTCGCTGTCCGACCGAAAGTTGAAGGTCAGTTCCGATATTATTAACGGCGAAGCGCTGGGCGAATATTCTTTTCTGACAATGCCCAAAAGCATCACACAAACGCTTCATTCCTATCTACCGGCATTGATTAATTTCGACAAGAAAGACGCCGGCAAAATACAGACAAACAATCTTTCGTTCAATTTCACGGTGAATAATACAGAGCAAGTCAGCAAAATATTTTCACTTCCGTTTACCATATACAGCCAGGCCAAAATCATTGGATTTTACAACAATATTTACAACAAATTTCGTCTGGAAGTATATTACCCATCGGGGAAGGTGGCCGGAGCCAATGTTAAATCGGTTTATTTGCTGGCCGAAAATACCGCCGACAAAATAAACGCGGATATTACCGGAATTTTTGTGGGGAAAAACGATGTGCTCAACGATGTTTCGATTGATTTAACGGCCGGCAACAATACGGTAAATACCGAATTGAACCTGACGAACAACAGCAAGCAAACCTTCGACATTTCGTTTGCCGCCCTGACCAACTTTAGCCGCGAAAAAGCCGGTACGCCACTCAAAACCGAAATAGAAATCATGCCCCGGAATATCGTCCTGAACGACACAGTATGGGCTATTGATAAATCGCATATATCCATCGGTTCGGGAGAGTTAAGCGTCAACAACTTCAATATCAGCAACAAAATAGGGAAACAGGCGATTGACATCAACGGAAAATATTCCCAAACAAACCCCTACGATACACTGAAAGTCAATCTCAACAAAATCAACCTCGAATATGTATTCAATACCCTCGCCATCAATGCCCTTAATTTCGGAGGATCGGCCACCGGCACATTGAATGCATCGAGCGTGGACGGAAAGCCTTATCCGCATATCAATCTGGATGTTGACGGATTCCGGTTCAACAAAGCGCCATTGGGGCGCCTCAGGTTATACAGCGAACTGGAGGATATAACAAACAATATACTGCTGAAGGGGACGCTCCTCGATGAAGAAAAAAGGCAAACAGACATCACCGGATTTATCAACCCCGTGAAAAAAGAATTATCGTTGAATTTCGATGCCAACAAGGTAAATATCGCCTTTCTGAATAAATATGCGGCCTCACTTTTCAACAATATCTCGGGACGCGGAAGCGGAAAAGTCCATTTGTTCGGCGATTTCTCGAACGTAACCGTGGAAGGAAAAGCATTCATCGAAAACGGGAGCCTTGGCATCAACTTCCTGAATACAACCTATACATTCACCGACACCGTTTACCTGAAAAAAGACCTGATATACTTCAACGACCTCAGGTTATACGACCAGTATAAGAATAAAGCCCTGGTCAGTGGAAAAGTTGTACACGATTATTTCGCCAATTTTATGTATTATGTAGAGCTATCGGGCAGTAATTTTATGATGTACAACGTTACCGAAAAACTAAATCCGATGTTTTTCGGCAAAGCCTTCGGTTCGGGTTCGGGAAGCATCAGCGGCGACGAACGAGCCGTGAATATTGATGCCCGTTTGCAAACGAATACCAACACCAATATCTGCATGAACTTCATGAAAGAAACCGTACAGAATTATTCGTTTATAACATACCGGAACAACGACAGCATTGCCACCGACACCCTGAAAACAGCCCAACAGCTAACAGGCAAACCCCTGAAAACCGAATCGGGAATGGAAGTCAATATGAATTTCTACATTGACGCAACCCCCGATGCCACGGTAGAAATGGTGATGGACCCTGTTGGTGGCGACAAGCTCAAAGGCTCGGGAAACGGAGCGATACAATTTGTGTGGGGAAGTAAAATTGCCCCCCGGCTGTATGGCACCTACACCATCAGCAAAGGAGACTACAACTTCACCTTCCAAAAAATCATGGAGCGGCGGTTCAGCATACAAGACGGCAGCTCGATACTATTTCAGGGCGACCCGTTCCGCGCCAATCTGGATGTAGCGGCAAAATACAAGCTGAACGCCAACCTGAAAGACCTCGATCAGGATTTAGTGAGAAATACCGGACAAACAAGCATCCCCGTTGAATGTATATTGAACATTACCGGCGAACTGCAACATCCGAATGTAGGCCTCGACATTGCCTTACCTGCAGCCGACCCCGAGGTGCAACGACAGGTTAAAAGCCTGATGAACAACGAAGATATGATAAACCGCCAGATGGCTTATCTGCTGCTGCTCTCCAAATTTTATACGCCGGGGTATTTTAATGTGGATCGTAAGACAAATGATTTTGCCTCGGTGGCCTCCGCCACCCTCTCGACCCAGCTAACCAAAGTGCTGAGTATGATTGACAACCGCTGGCAATTTGGCACAAACATCCGAACCAGCGACGCCAATTTCAACGATACCGAAGTAGAATTGCTGCTATCGAGCCAAATACTGAACGACAGGGTGTTGCTGAACGGCAATTTTGGTTACCGCAGCTTCGACAACAGCAGTAGCAGCATTTCCGAAATGCAGCAACAAGATGCTCTGATACACGACATTGACGTAGAAGTACTCTTGAACCGGAGAGGAACATGGCGATTGAAGATATACAACCATTACAACGAGAAATACTATATTTCCCGCAGCGACAAAAACCTGCAAACACAAGGCATTGGACTTCTGTATAAAAGGGACTTCGATAAATTATCCGAGATTTTCAACTTTCAATACAAAAAACCGGCGCCGAAACAGGATAGCATCCAAGCTATATTGCCCGATTTCAGCATCAAGGGAAGCCATTTAGGCGAATTTATCAGGATAAAGAAATGATTGATAACACGAGCATTGAGTTTATACGCTTGCACGAAAACGCCGATATTCACGCTTTGGCGCTACAAGCCAACCGCTATCCGGCTATCGACATGCCGTTTGCTATCAGGCAAATAACAGGCCGGCAAATTGCCCGCGAAAAAATTCCCTCATGGTACAATAACGAGCAGCTGGTGTATCCGCCGCATATATCCATGGAGCAATGTTCTTCGGAAAAAACGGCGAAATACAAAGCCTCGTTGTGTAAAGGCAAGCGTTTGGTCGATTTAACGGGCGGGCTGGGCGTCGATTTCTATTTCATGAGCCGGCAATTCGACGAGAGCATTTATGTTGAAAAACAAACCGGACTAAGCAAACTGGCCGAACACAATTTTGCTGTTTCAGGTCTAAAAAACACCACAATAGTGAATGCCGACGCCCAATTGTACTTAAACCAAATGCCAGCTGCCGATACAATCTACATCGATCCGGCGCGCCGCAATACACAAGGCCGGAAAACAGTACTGATAGAAGACTGCACCCCGAACCTGATAGAAATAGAAGCGTTGCTGGACGAAAAAAGCGCCCGGACAATCATCAAACTATCGCCCATGCTCGACATAGCGCTTGCCCTGAAAAAATTGAGCAACATAGCCGAAGTACATATTATAAGCTGCGCCAACGAGTGCAAAGAATTGCTGCTGATTAAAGATCGGAACAAAGAATCCGCCACAAGCTTGTTCCGCTGCGTAAATATCCTGGCCGATAAAGCCCAATGCTTTTCGTTCAATCAGGAAGAGGAAGAAAAGGCGCAGCCTGCCTATACCACAACAACGGGCAACTACCTCTACGAGCCCAACGCGTCCATACTGAAAGCGGGCGCCTATAAAAGTGTTGCGACAAGGTATCAGCTCTTAAAGCTTCATCCCAACAGCCATCTCTATACCTCCGGAAACTTGGTGGAGGATTTCCCCGGCAGGTGTTTCAGGATTCAGGAGGTGATGGATTTCAACAAAAAAAGCATAAAAGACTTGGCTTCAAGAGCTAAGGCAAACATAACTACCCGCAATTTTCCGCTTTCGGTTGATGAAATCCGAAAGAAAACGACACTAAAAGATGGCGGAGAATTGTATATATTTGCTACAACACTTGCCAACGACAAAAAAATACTTGTTCTTTGTGAAAAAGTTTAGTCCGAACACTATGCAACTGCTCGAAACAGTAGAAAAATACATCAGCGCCCACCGGTTATTAATACCCCACGAGCGCGTTATAATTGGCGTCAGCGGTGGCGGCGACTCCATGGCCTTGCTCCATATACTCAATGCCTTGGGCTACAAATGCATCGTTGCTCATTGCAATTTTCACCTGCGAGGCGAAGAATCTGACCGGGACGAAACATTCGTTCGCAGCTATTGCGCCGAAAATTCGTTTGAATTTCATTCCGTCTCCTTCGACACTTACGCCTGTATGAAAGAAAAAGCCGTTTCGCTGGAAATGGCCGCACGGGAATTACGCTACAATTGGTTTGAGGAAATAAGCCAAAAGCACGGGGTATCTAAAATTGCAGTCGCACATCACTTGGACGATTCGGTCGAAACATTCCTCATTAATCTGGTCAGAGGAACCGGCATAAAAGGGCTTACCGGCATTTCGCCCGAAAACGGAAAAATTATTCGCCCCTTGTTGTGCCTCACCCGAAGCGAGCTATTGGACTATTTGAGCGAAAACAGCCTGTCGTTTGTAGAAGACAGCAGCAATGCCGAAGATGTTTACCTCCGCAACAAAATAAGGCTGAATATCATTCCGCTGCTGAAAGAAATCAATCCGTCCATCAACCGGACAATCAACCAGACGAGCCTCCATCTGCAAGCCATTGACGCGATATACCGCCAACACATAAGCGAAATTATCGACAAGGTATTCAGGAACAACGAGATAGATATTCAGTTACTGATGGAATCGGAGAATCCCGAAAGCGTTTTGTTCGAGATACTCCATCCATATAGCTTCAATGCGGCCACCATCGGCAACGTGCTCCAATCGGCAAACGGTCTGTCGGGCAAAGTATTTTTTGCGGACAACTACCGGCTCGTGAAAGACCGCAACAAATTTATTCTGGAAGAAAAAGCCGGTAAAAAAGCCGGTTATTTTTATATTGACGAAGATACAACGACCATAAATACGCCCGTCAAGCTGGTTATTGAGCAGCGGAAAAAAGAAAAAGACTTTCGACCGGAGAAAAACAGCAACAAAATAGCAGTTGATAAATCCACCCTAACCTTTCCTTTACATATCCGAAAATGGAAACAGGGCGACAGGTTTATTCCGTTCGGGATGAAAGGCTCAAAAAAGCTGAGCGATTACTTTTCCGACCACAAATTCAGCCTGATCGACAAAGAAAACACCTGGCTACTATGCAACGCCGACGACAGCATCATCTGGATTATAGGCGAAAGAGCCGACGAGCGTTTCAAAGTTTCGGGGAGTAGTGTGGATATTTTGGAGATAGAGGTGAATGTGAATAATGAAATTATTGCAGCTACGATCCAAAAGGCTGACACTCTACTACCCCAACGGGGTTGAATATGAATAACCCCTTCGGGGTAACAAGGGTATATAATTTTTTTCATGCGTTTATCCTACCTTTTTCACCCATTGCATTGTGTATCAAAAAAAATCTTTCTATATTTGCAGGGTCTTAGAGAAACCGTTAAATGGTTTCGGAGTATAAAGAGAGCATATTCTGCTTTCGAGGCAATCTATAAAAACATTATTACACAGTATTTTTATGTATCTCAATATTTATACATGAGAAGCGTTTTTTCAAGTAATACTATAAACGAGAACTGCACGTACAATAAAATCTAATAAATTCTTACTAAATAATTTTAAATATACATGCGTATATACAACATTCTTGAGCTTAACGAAAAGCTCACTACCGAACTTAGGGTCTTAGCCAAAGAACTGGGATTGAGACGCCCTGACGCTTTCAAAAAAGATGAGCTCATTTACAGGATTTTAGACCAACAAGCTATCCTTGAATCGCGGAATAAAAATTCGGAAAGCTATCAGGCCGAAGATAAAATATCAGATAAAAAGAAACCGGCTGCCGATAAAAATAACAAGCCCAACAATAAATCCAAGATAAAACCGGAACCCATCAAGAAAACCGAAGAAAATCCGGCAAAAAAAGAGGATGCCAGCAATAAGGTAGTGGTCAACAAACCTGCCGCCAAAGAGCCTGCCGCCGCAAAAACAGCGGAAACAACCACCGCTCCTCCTTCCAATGCAAACAAAGGCAAGCAGCCTCAAGGAAAAAACAAGCCCCAAAATGCCAAAGGCAAAGATGTTGTGGCAGCTCAGGAAAAACCCAAACAACCGGCGTCTGTAGCAAACCCGACACCAAGCCCGGTACAAACCAACCAGTCGGTACAACAAGTGCAAACACCGGAAAAACCGGCACAAGAAAAAGCTCCTCAACAAAAACCCATTCAGCTTGTCTTCAGATCTAAAAAAGTACGAGAAGAAGAAAATACGGAACCGGTACCGGCATTGCCGCCGCTTTCGGCTGTTGAAGAAGTAATTGTTGAAGAAGATGAGCCTGTTGTTATGACAGAAGTTGTGAAACCGCAGAATAGCAATAATGGAAACAGCGGAAACGGCAATGGAAACGGCAACCAAAGACAAAACAATAATAATCAGGCACAAGAAAAAGCCTTTGAATTTGACGGAATTCTGTCGGCATCGGGTGTTCTTGAAATTATGTCCGAAGGATACGGATTCCTCCGCTCGTCCGACTACAATTACATGTCATCGCCCGACGACATCTATATATCTCAGTCTCAAATCAGGCTTTTCGGACTGAAAACCGGCGATATTGTCGAAGGACCTATCCGCCCGCCAAAAGAAGGAGAAAAATTCTTCCCACTGGTTAAAGTTGACCAGATTAACGGACGTTCACCCGAAGAAGTACGCGACCGCGTACCTTTCGACCACCTGAAACCTTTATTCCCGAACGAAAAATTCAGTCTTACGACCGGACGAAACGACAATTTCTCGTGCCGTGTTGTTGATTTGTTTTCGCCTATCGGAAAAGGTCAGCGCGGTTTGATTGTTGCACAACCCAAAACAGGTAAAACAACCCTGTTGAAAGATATAGCCAACGCTATTGCCGCCAATCACCCCGAAGTTTACATGATTGTGTTGCTCATCGACGAGCGTCCTGAAGAAGTTACCGACATGGAACGCAGCGTGAATGCCGAAGTTATTGCTTCAACATTCGACGAGCCAGCCGACCGCCATGTGAAAATTGCCGAAATAGTGCTGAACAAAGCCAAAAGGCTGGTAGAATGCGGACACGATGTAGTTATTTTGCTCGATTCGATTACACGCCTGGCCAGAGCCTACAATACCGTGCAACCGGCATCGGGAAAGGTGCTGACCGGTGGTGTGGATGCCAACGCCCTGCACAAGCCCAAACGTTTCTTCGGAGCGGCGCGCAATATCGAAAACGGCGGATCGCTCACCATCATAGCCACCGCATTGACCGAAACAGGTTCTAAAATGGACGATGTTATCTTTGAAGAATTTAAAGGTACCGGCAACATGGAACTTCAACTCGACCGCAAATTGTCGAACAAACGCATATTCCCTGCTGTGGATATTATATCGTCCAGCACACGCCGCGACGATTTGCTGTTGGATGCCGAAACGCTGAACAGGATGTGGATACTGCGCAATTTCCTTTCGGATATGAATTCGGTTGAGGCTATGCAGTTCCTCGCAAGCAGACTGCGGAAAACAGTAAATAACGACGAATTTCTTATATCAATGAATGATTGATATGATTTTGATGTGCTAATGTGATGATTAGTAAATCAGCACATTAGCACATTAGCACATCAAAAAACCATGAGCAAAGGACATTCACACAACGGCCATTCGCATTCGCATTCGCACAATGCCAATAAGAGAGCGTTGACTATCAGCTTCGCACTGATACTGACGTATATGGTCGTGGAGTTTGTCGGCGGATTTCTGACCAACAGTCTGGCCCTTATATCCGATGCCGGCCACATGCTGAGCGATGCCTTTGCACTGGGACTAAGCCTGAGCGCCCTGTTGTTCGGCGAGAGAGCCGCAACTGCCGATAAAACATACGGATACAAACGGTTCGAGATACTGGCCGCCTTGCTGAACGGTGTGATATTGGTTATTTTATCCGTTTTCATCATGAAAGAGGCTATTGTGCGGTTCAACCACCCTGCAACAGTCTTGGGAGAAGGCATGATTATTATATCCTCAATCGGATTAATCGTCAACATTGTTGTTGCATGGATCCTTTCGCGGGGGCAAACAAAAGAGAATCTGAATATCAGGAGCGCGTTTATGCATGTCATCGGCGACCTTCTGGGTTCGGTTGGAGCCATAGTTGCCGCCGTACTGATTATGCTTTTCGGATGGGACATTGCCGACCCCATAGCCAGTATTGTGGTATCGGCGCTCGTTCTTTACAGCGGATGGCACATACTGAAAGAATCGGTGAATATTCTGATGGAAAGTAAACCGGCAAACATCGACAACCAAAAGGTGATGAATGCGTTGAAAATGATACCGGGAGTAACAGACATACACGACCTGCATATCTGGATGATAGCCTCCGACTTCCCCACCCTAACCGCTCACCTGAACGTAGAACCCAACTCCGACAGGGATGCCATACTCGAAGAAGCCGTACATATCATCTACACCGAGACAAATATCAAACACATCACCATCCAAACCGAGGGACGCGAACTCAGCATACACGAAGATTGCAAGATGTAAGCAATTAGCAAATTAGTTAATCAGCGCGAAGCGACAATGATTTTATTATCACATTGACTAAATTTATCAATTCTACTAACATATAACGCATTGATACTATTCTAATTTATTAATTATCAGTATTTTATACTATTTTGAAAATGCGTTTAATTATACTATAATGCATTTGTATAATTTATTTTTTTATTATTCTACTATCATATAATTAACTAAAAGTTCTATTGGATTATTGTTAAACGCTCTTTTTTGTGCCATCAGGCACAATATGTTGGTAGAAATATTGTTCTTTCCTTTTTTCGTGCCGTAGGTACGGGATGTGAATATTGCGTACCTGACGGCACGCTGTTATGCTTAGGAATCGGTTTTCTACCAACATTGAATCCCTAACGGGATTTAGAACATAAATGATGTAATGAGGTTTATTGTGTTGCTATTCATTTGTTACTGAGGTTGTTCTGTAAGTGAAATCAGGTAGAAATGAGGTTTTTCATTGTCCATTTTATTCTTCCGCTGCAAATTTAGTTAATGATTAATAAGAATTTGGTACGAATATCATATTATTATAATTATTTATGCCAACTTTGCAGTCGAAATGCAAAGTTTGAGTGTAGTTATGTTGAAGCGACTGAAGTATTGTTGGATTCCATTTATCATAGCTTGGCTAATCTTTTATTTATGTTGTTTGATACCAAACAAGGATATTCCTGAGGTGGAATTTAATTTTTTCGTACCCGCCGATAAGCTGGTTCATTACTTGATGTATCTTGGACTTTCGGGAGCTGCGGCTCTGTACTATATTTACGATAAAAAAGGGCATATACACCTGTCGGCAATGTTGTTTGGCGCCATTATTGTCCCTATCCTTTATGGTGGTTTGATAGAGATTATTCAGGAGAAATATTTTCCGCCCCGTTCGGGTGATTGGTTCGATTTTCTGGCCGATACCCTGGGAGCATTGACCGCCTTAGTTATTTCGTTGTGTTACAGACGATTTTTATTGAGAAAACAAGTTATATGAAAAGCTAAAAATATGAGTATTGTTGTCATAAAATACAATGCAGGTAACGTATTTTCGGTGGAATCGGCCATCAAACGCTTGGGTGGGGATGTGCTGGTTACAGACGATAAAGAGTTGATACGCCAAGCCGATAAAGTGATTTTTCCGGGAGTTGGCGAAGCCAGTTCTACGATGGACTTCCTGCGCGAAACCGGCTTTGATAAACTGATACCTCAATTGCAACAGCCTGTGCTGGGCATTTGCCTGGGTATGCAACTGATGTGCGCCTGTTCGGAAGAAGGCGACGCCGAGTGCCTGAATATTTTTGATGAGGTGAACGTCAAGCGTTTTATCCCCTCCCGAAACGAAGATAAAGTGCCCCACATGGGCTGGAATACGCTTTCGGATGTGAAAAGCCCCCTGTTCGACCCCCGTGTCGAAGGGCAGCATGTTTATTTTGTTCACAGCTATTATGTGCCTGTGAATCAATACACCATAGCCACAACGGATTACATACATCCCTTTAGTGCAGCTTTAAACAAAGGTAACTTTTATGCCACCCAGTTTCATCCCGAAAAAAGCGGTAGCGTAGGAGAAAGCATTTTGCAGAATTTTTTATTGAACTGTTAAGAATATGATAGACATAATACCGGCAATAGATATTATAGACGGAAAATGCGTCAGGTTGTCGCAGGGCGATTACGATGCGAAAAAGGTTTACAACGAAAATCCGCTTGAGGTGGCCAAACTATTTGAAAGCCACGGCCTGAAACGCCTGCACCTGGTAGATTTGGACGGAGCAAAAGCAAAACACATTATCAACCACAAAGTGCTGGAAAAAATAGCCTCAAACACCTCGCTGGTCATTGATTTTGGCGGAGGTATTCAGAGCGATGAAGACATTGATATAGCTTTTTCATCGGGGGCCTCAATGATTACCGGCGGAAGCATTGCCGTGAGGGATAAAGCCCTTTTCACCAGCTGGATAGCCAAGTACGGCAACGAGAAAATAATACTCGGCGCCGATTGTAAAGACCAGAAAATAGCCGTTTCGGGCTGGCAGGAATCTACCTCGTTGGATATAATCCCTTTCATCGGGGAATATGTGGAGCGTGGCATCAAAAAAATTGTTTGCACCGACATCAGCAAAGATGGCATGTTGCAAGGCCCTTCGGTTGAATTGTACAAGAAAATCCTGGCGGCTTTCCCCCAGGTTTATTTGGTGGCGAGCGGCGGCGTAAGCTCGTTTCAGGATATTCTTGATTTGGAAGCGGCCAATATTCCGGCTGTTATATTAGGAAAAGCGATATATGAAAATAAAGTAACGTTAAAACAATTAGCTGATGCGCTAATGTGTTGATATTAGAAGAATTTGCTAATTAAAAAAATATGCTGGCAAAAAGAATTATACCCTGCCTGGACGTGAAAGACGGCATTACCGTGAAAGGAACCAATTTTGTCAACCTCCGCGAGGCTGGCGACGCCGTTGAACTGGGCGCGCGATACAGCAGGGAAGGAGCCGATGAACTGGTGTTTCTGGACATTACGGCCACATTCGAGGAGCGAAAAACCTTTACCGAACTGGTAACACGCATCGCCCAAAGCATCAATATACCCTTTACCATTGGTGGGGGCATCAACGAATTGAAAGATGTTGACCGCTTGCTAAAGGCAGGCGCCGACAAAATTTCGATTAACTCAACAGCCATCAGGCATCCCGAAATAATTGGGGAGATAGCTAAAAATTATGGTTCGCAGGTATGTGTCTGCGCCATAGATGCACATTTTGAAGACGGAAAATGGATGTGTTATACCAGCGGCGGACGCAACCGGACAGACAAAGAACTGTTTTCGTGGGCAAAAGAAGCCGAAGACAGAGGAGCCGGTGAAATTCTTTTCACCAGCATGAATCACGATGGGGTAAAAACCGGCTATGCCAACGAAGCCCTTCATCGCTTGTTCGAGAGCCTCCGTATCCCTGTAATAGCCTCCGGTGGAGCCGGTTCGATGGAACATTTCAAGGATGTTTTTGAGAGTGGATGCGCCGATGCGGCATTAGCGGCAAGCGTTTTTCACTTCGGAGAGATTGGAATAAAGGATTTAAAGAATTATCTTCGCAGCGAAGGTATAAATGTTAGATAAAAACTATGAATTTAGATTTCGAAAAAACAGGCGGTCTAATTCCGGCCATTATTCAGGATGATTACACCGGTAAAGTGTTGATGCTGGGCTATATGAACGAAGAATCGCTGGCAAAGACAAAAGAAACAGGTAAAGTAACTTTTTACAGCCGCACCAAACAACGGCTTTGGACAAAAGGCGAAGAAAGCGGAAATTTCCTCCATGTAGTGAGCATAAAAGACGATTGCGACCACGATACGCTGCTCATTAAGGTCAACCCCGCTGGCCCCGTGTGCCACACCGGAGCAGATACCTGCTTCGAGGAAACGAACAAGGAAGACATCCTGTTTCTCAAATACTTGCAGACTTTCATCGAAAAACGCTACAAAGAAATGCCCGAAGGTTCGTACACCACCTCACTTTTTGAATCGGGCGTAAACCGCATGGCGCAAAAAGTAGGCGAAGAAGCCATCGAAAGCGTTATAGAAGCCTGCAACGGCGCCGACGAACGCCTGGTATATGAAGCAGCCGACATGATTTACCACCTGATAGTGCTGCTCACCTCCAAAGGTTTAAGCATTGAAGATTTGGCCAGAGAGTTGGAGAAAAGGCATAAATGATTGGTGAATTATGTGTCTAGCCGGATTTGCAAATCCAATCGAACGAGATAGAAACGCAAAATTTTGCGTCTCATTTTTACTGCATTGCACAATCAAAGAGAAAAATATTCATTACCTTTACGGGGGAAAAAGCAATCGGAATTATGGCAACATTAGTAATTGACATTGACAACGACACAAATGTGAAGCAATTTATATCCTCTTTGTATATGTTTAAGGGGGTAAAAAGGGTTTCATTAGAAGAAGATGTGTGTTATCCGAAATTGGATAAATCCATATCGGAGGCAAAATCGGGAAAAACCGTTCGCAGCAAAAATATATCCGAATTAATGCAAGGTTTAAACTCCTGATGTACGAAATTGAATACACCAATAGCTTCAAAAAGGATTATAAACGTGTTCTGAAAAGAGGATACAATGTGGAACTTTTGACTAAACTATTTGAACAATTAATGGCAGATGGAAATGTAAATCCAGTTTACAAGCCTCATAAGTTGCTTGGAAACTACGCAGGATATTGGGAATGCCATATTCAGTCAGATTGGTTGTTGATTTGGGAAATTGATGAACAAAATCAATGTATTATCCTGTATTATACGGGTACGCACAGCGATTTATTCTAATTTTTAAACGTATGGAAGAGAACACAGTAGTTGAATACAAAAACGTAAATCTTGGCCGGGACCGGAACGTGATATTGCACAATATCAACCTGAAAGTCGGTAAGGGCGATTTTCTGTACCTGATAGGTAAGGTTGGGTCGGGAAAGAGTACTTTTCTGAAGAGCCTTTATGCCGAAATTCCGGTGGAGGAAGGAGAAGGGCATATCCTTGATTACGAATTGAATAGCCTGAAAAGAAAGCAAATCCCCTTTTTGAGGAGAAAGATCGGAATCGTTTTTCAGGATTTTCAACTGCTGATAGACCGTTCGGTTGACGACAACCTTGGATTTGTTCTAAAGGCAACCGGTTGGAAAAACAAAGACATTATAAATGAGCGAATTAAAGAAGTTCTGACACAGGTTGGAATGCAAAACAAAGGCTACAAAATGCCTCACGAACTATCGGGTGGCGAGCAGCAGCGCGTAGTTATCGCCAGGGCTTTGCTCAATTCGCCCGAAATTATACTGGCCGACGAGCCGACCGGTAATCTCGACCCCGAAACGGGCAATGTTATTGTACAGCTGCTCCACGATATTGCGAAAAATGGAACCCCGGTGATTATGTCCACACACAATTATTCGATTGTTCAGCGGTTTCCCGGACGTATCATCCGGTGCGACGAAAACGGCGGAATGAAGGAAGTGAAACTATCGGCGTCGATAGACGATTGAAAACTTTGAAAAAGGGAAAATATACAGGAAAACATCCTGCCTAATTTTAATAATACAAAATTTATACACTCCACGAAGCTCCTAAAACGGATTTAGTGTAACAAAAGTTAAAACAGATTTCGTATTCGGGTTTTTATTAATAACTTTGCCCAAAAATTGATGCAGATTTTAAATACAAACAGAAATGAAAAAAATTGGATTATTTTTATTGGTTGCAATGCTTGGTTTTGGCTACACGTCTGCGCAAAGCGGACCTGCTAAAGCGCCAAGCGCTAAACTTGAAAAAACAGTACATGACTTTGGAAGAATAGCGGAAGAAATAGGACAGGCAGTTTGCACATTTGAGATTGTAAATACCGGTACAGCGCCGCTTATCGTCAACAAAGTAGGAACTTCGTGTGGTTGCACAGCGCCATTGTATTCTAAGGAACCTATTTTGCCGGGGCAAAAAGGCGAAATAAAACTTTCTTACAATACAACAAGCAAGGTTGGTGCGTTTGAAAAAACAGCAACTGTATTCACCAATGTGGCGGATACAACCTATCGGTTGGTAATTAAGGGCGAAGTGTTGCCTGCTAAGAAGTAACTGTGAAAAAAGTGATATAATGTGAACCGGATAAAGATAAAATCTTTTTCCGGTTTTTTTATTTGGATTGCTTTTGGTAAATTTACACCCTCGTAATGAGACTCTGAAAATAGGTAACAAGTGGCAAAAATGGAACATCCTGAGAATGAACGCCAATATTTGGGCTTAAAAGTGAATAAAGGAATATCGGAAAAACCAACCCTAAATCCCTACATGAAGGACTTCAGTCGTTTTAAACGAAAGTCCTACACCGTATCCGAATATGTGGAAGGAATACTGAAAGGGAATATTTCGATTTTGGGACAAGCTGTTACCCTGATTGAAAGCTCGAGACCCGAACATCAGATTATAGCACAGGAGGTGATTGAAAAATGCCTTCCCTATGCAGGAAATTCGGTGAGAGTCGGCATAACCGGAGTACCCGGCGCCGGTAAAAGTACTTCGATTGACGCCTTTGGGATGCATGTGTTGAAGCAGGGCTACAAACTGGCCGTTTTGGCTATCGACCCTTCGAGCGAAGTTTCTAAAGGGAGCATTTTGGGCGATAAAACACGCATGGAGCGGTTGAGTATTGCTCCCAATGCCTTTATACGCCCCTCGCCGTCGGCAGGTTCGCTGGGCGGTGTTGCCCGAAAAACACGGGAAACAATCGTATTGTGCGAAGCAGCCGGTTTCGACCGTATCTTTATCGAAACAGTGGGCGTAGGGCAGTCGGAAACAGCCGTACATTCGATGGTCGATTTCTTTTTGCTGATACAGCTTGCCGGAACGGGCGACGAATTGCAGGGAATAAAGCGCGGCATTATGGAGATGGCCGACGGCATCATCATAAACAAAGCCGACGGCAACAACATCGAAAAAGCAAAGCTTGCCCAAAGCCATTTTAAAAACGCCCTGCACTTGTTTCCCCTGTCCGAATCGGGCTGGTCGCCCCGTGTATTAACGTATTCGGGCTACTACGAAAAGGGAATCGCCGAAATCTGGAATATGATAGACGAATACATCGCATTTGTCAGGAAAAATCGCTATTTTGAGCGCCGGCGCAACGAACAATCGAAGTATTGGATGTACGAAACCATAAACGAGCGTTTGAAAACCGAATTTTATAGCAACACTGCCGTGCAGGAAGAGCTTGGTTTGTGCGAACAGGATGTATTAAATTCACAGATGAGCTCTTTTATAGCGGCATCCAAAGTTTTAGATATATACTTTAAACAGATAAAGAATAAATAATGTTCTGTATTAAAGGGCAGGGCAAACGCATGAAAAATTTTAGTACTACTGTTACGAATGAGATTCCTCTATGACAGAAGAGCAGATAAAACTCAGGGAAATGCCACATCCCGAATGGATAACGGAGGAACAATGGCAGAGGGTTCCTTACGTGCATCATTGGGAATCCCAAAAGAAAGGAGCGGAATATATCGCACAATCTCCTCGTCTAACAACGCAGGAGATACAGGCTCAGTTCGAGAGGCTGAGGAGCGAGAAGAACTGGAAGCAAGGGGAATAAATCCCGACTTTGACAGAACGGTTTTTAGAGAAGAACTGCCCTTTGGTCGGAATGACTCGCCTGTTAGTGGTTTAAGGGATGAGGAAGCGGCGGCTTCGCCGCCGCTTCCTCATCCCCTCTCCCAAAAAGGAGACAGTCATTCCGACCAAAGGGAGGAATCTCCTGCTCATATCAGCAACTTTACCGAAAGGCATAAGCAGTAAAATTTTTCATGCGTTTGCCCTAGATTAAAGGGGTATCTGCTTTTTTAATAAAATATATATTCGTATATTTAGCCGGAATTATTACTAATTAGATTCAAATATAAAATATAAATTTTCTTTACTACTATGGAAAAACCTTATGCAATTGGAATAGATATTGGTGGAACCAATACTGTTTATGGAGTTGTAGATAAAAGAGGACACATCATCAATCAGGGTTCGATGAAAACCGCTGTTTATACGGAAGCCAATGACTATGTGAATCATCTGTCATCGGCTATTCAGGGAATTATAACACAAGTGGGAGGCGCCGAAAACATCAAAGGTATTGGTGTTGGAGCGCCCAACGGAAATTTCTTCTCGGGCTGCATCGAATTTGCACCCAATTTACCATGGAGAGGCGTTATCCCTTTAGCCCAGATGCTAACCGATAAGTTAGGCATCCCCGTTTCGTTGACAAATGACGCCAATGCTGCGGCGATAGGCGAAATGACTTACGGCGTAGCCCGTGGGATGAAAGACTTTATAGTCATCACGTTGGGTACAGGTGTTGGTAGCGGTATTGTAGTCAACGGACAACTGGTTTACGGACACGACGGTTTTGCCGGAGAATTGGGACACATAACCGTGCGCACGTCTGGTGGACGCGTTTGCGGATGCGGACGAAAAGACTGCCTCGAAACCTACGCCTCGGCAACGGGAGTTGTTCGGACAGCAAAAGAATTTCTCACCACACGAAAAGAAGCCAGTCTGTTGAGGAATATCGCTTATATAGATGATATTACGTCAAAAGATGTGTCGGAAGCCGCTTTGCAGGGAGATAACCTGGCAAAGGAAGTGTATGAATATACCGGACAAATACTGGGAGAAGCATTTGCCGATTTCATCGCTTTTTCGAGCCCCGAAGCTATTATTTTGTTTGGCGGCTTAACCAAAGCCGGAGAGCTCATTTTCAATCCGGTTCATAAAAATATGGAAGAAAACTTGCTGCCAATTTACCGCAACAAAGTAAAATTGTTGATGTCGGATTTGAAAGAAAGCGACGCTGCCGTGTTGGGCGCAAGCGCTTTAGGCTGGGAAGTGAAGGCTATTGATAGCGCTTATTAGAGATAAAGGCAGGGGCCGTGTCAAAAAGTATTTTTGAACGCGAATTACGCTGATTACGCAAATTATCGCAATTTATTTATTGTTGAAATTCAATTAAATAAGAAAAAGATATAGTGGCTTATTTTAGGGCAAACGCACCAAAAATTTTACTGCTTATGCCTTTCGGTAAAGTTGCTGATATGAGTTGGCGATTCCTCCCTTTAGTCGGAATGACGGTCTCCTTTCGGGGAGAGGGGGGCTGTTTTAAAAGACTGTCATCCCGTGCTTGACACGGGATCTCCCGAGTAAATGTGCAATGATTTTCAGGAGATTGCGGGTCGGATCCCGCAATTGGAGCGGAGTGGAATTGTAGCCAACGGCGGAAATCAGCCTGAGCTAAATCGGCCTGAGCCAATGACAACCTCAGAGACAGACTTTTGAGACAGCCCCGAGAATAGCTAAGAGGTGCAAACGCTGTCTGAAAACGTCTTTTTTTATGTCTTTCCCTAATGTCAAAAATGGAAGTCTTCTTTTACTTATAGCGCTGTGTTTGAGTGATTTTTCCTGCTTTTGTCCCGCCTTGTCTGCTTGGGCGGTTTTTTAGTGATAATCCTACGCTAACTTTTCGGGTGGAGTATTGTTTTCGGCATATTTGTGTTGATAATCATTGCCGCCTCAAGATTTAAACCCTAACTCCGCAAAAATTTAGGTAGTTTTAGCAAAAAAGTGGCATAAACATTTGGATATTCCACTTTTTTGTTGTAGCTTTGTGCTACCTAAATAGGTTGCATTATGTATTTACCGGAATGGATTC
>NZ_BAAHWV010000025.1:0-55215 GCF_054601255.1 Viscerimonas tarda
GCAGACATGGGCAGGACAAGCGTAGTCAAAAAAGACCTCTGCAAACGCTCTAAATCGTACCCCATACGAAAAAATGAAAGCGTAAAGTGCTGGTTTATAAGACTCTCCTACACATAATGATATACCTATAAGGTTTGGAATCGTCGAAACTGGCTTCGTTGATTGACGAAATAAGCGAGATAAATACCCTGAAAGATAAAGAACAAGATATTGTAGGACGTGTATATGAATACTTCCTTTCGAAATTCGCATTGGCGGAAGGTAAAGGGAAGGGCGAATTTTACACACCCAAAAGCATTGTAAACCTGATTGCCGAAATGATTGAACCTTACAAAGGAATCATTTATGACCCCGCTTGCGGTTCGGGTGGAATGTTTGTGCAGTCTATTAAGTTTATCGAGAGCCACCACGGCAACAAACGCGAGGTTTCCATTTATGGACAGGAATATACCAATACCACTTACAAACTGGCGAAAATGAACCTTGCCATTCGGGGTATTTCCGCCAACTTGGGAGCAAAAGCCGCCAACACTTTCTCCGACGACCAGCACAAAGACCTAAAAGCCGACTATATTATGGCAAATCCGCCATTCAACCAAAAAGACTGGCGAGCCGAAGACGAACTGATTGACGATCCGCGTTGGCGTGGCTACGATGTGCCGCCCAAAAGCAATGCCAATTACGGTTGGATTCTCAATATGGCAAGCAAACTTTCCGAAAACGGAGTAGCGGGTTTTATTCTTGCCAACGGTGCGTTAAGCGGTGGTGGCGAAGAATACAAAATTCGCCGAAAGCTGATTGAAAACGATTTGGTTGAAGCAATTTTGGTTTTACCGCAAAATATGTTCTACACAACCAATATCAGCGTTACTCTTTGGATATTGAACAGAAGTAAAACAGCACGAACCGCACAAGTTGGTAACGAAAATCGTAACTATCGCCACCGCAAAGGCGAAATCCTTTTTATGGATTTACGACAAATGGGCGAACCGTTCGAGAAGAAATTCACGCAGTTTTCTATAGATGACATTCAGCAAGTTGCCGCCACCTATCACGATTGGCAAATCTCTAAATTAGAGAATATTGCCGAATCATTTAACCAAGCGGAGTATTGTTATTCAGCCTCGCGAGAAGAAGTAGAAACAAAAGATTTTTCGTTAGTGCCGAGCAAATACATTGCTTTTAAGAATCGGGATGAGAATATCGACTTCGACGAAAGGATGAAAACTTTGCAAGCTGAATTTAAAGAGTTATTGCAAGCCGAAGAGGAGTCGAAAAAAGAATTGCTCAACGTATTTAAAAGTTTAGGCTATGAACTATAAACGATTGGGTAATTTTATTCGTGAAGTGGATGTGCGGAACGAAGATGACAGCATAACCAACTTGTTAGGCATTAATATTGATAAATACTATATGCCTTCTGTTGCCAATGTTGTGGGAACTGATTTGTCGCGATATAAAATTGTTGAAAAAGGTCAGTTTGCTTGTAATAGAATGCACGTTGGACGAGACAAACGATTGCCCGTTGCTTTATCTACAAAAGAAGATAAATTTATTGTTTCGCCAGCGTATGATGTTTTTGAAATTAAGGATAGAAATGAGTTGCAGCCCCAATATTTAATGATGTGGTTTTCTCGCAAGGAATTTGACAGAAACACATGGTTTTATACCGATGCCGATGTGCGTGGCGGATTGAATTGGAATACTTTTTTGGATATGCAACTCCCCATTCCCTCTCCCGAAAAGCAACGCGAAATAGTAGCCGAATACAATGCCGTGCAAAACCGCATAAACCTAAACAACCAACTGATACAAAAACTCGAAGAAACAGCACAAGAAGTATTTAACCATACCTTAGACGAAGGAGAAAGTAAGACCCGAATTAGACTCGGAGATTTGATCGAAATAAAAGGTGGATTTTCATATAACGCTGATAGCTTAGGAATGGGTAATACTTATCTCTTGGGTATGGGCTGTATTTCATTTACTAACAGATTTCTTGAAGAAGGAATGAGATTATACTCAGATGATGCTCCTGAACAACATTTAGTCAAACCAAATGAAATTGTCATTGCAACCCGTCAACAGTCAGAAAATATGCCGATTTTGGGATGTCCTGCAATGATTCCTCCAAACATGGAGAGCAAAAAACTAATAGTAGCATCGAATCTATATAGAGTTGTTAACAACTCCAATTTGAGCAATGAGATAATATACCAGATATTAAGAAGTAAAAACTACCAAGAACACATAAAACTTCATACAAAAGGAACAACTGTAGGAATGATAACAAAAGATGCAATAGAGGATTATTATTTTGAAACCTCTCTGTCTAATTTATATAGCTTGCAAGAAAATTTACATAAAGTAATAAACAATGTTTTCTTGAAAAAGATAGAAAACAAAAATCTATCTGAGTTGAGTGCATTATTTCTTTCAAAATTAGCAACAATAGAAAAGTGAACTAAGTATGAAAAATATATCAAATATTTATCAAGAAATATCTGTGATTGATTTATTCTGCGGAATTGGCGGATTGACTCATGGATTAAAGAAAGCAGGAATTGATGTGAAAGCAGGGATTGATTTTGACAAAAGCTGTAAATATGCTTATGAAGTAAATAATAATGCTAAATTCATAGGGGAAGATATCGCTAAAATTAAAGGAACTGAACTGAAAGAAATTTGGGGAAATTCGAAAATTCCTGTTTTAGTTGGTTGTGCACCATGCCAACCATTTTCCACTCACTCCAATAAAGTAAAGGATAAAGAGAGTGGCGATAAATGGAATCTTCTAAATGAATACCTAAGATTGGTTGAAGAAACAAAACCGAGTATTCTATCCATGGAAAATGTCCCAAACTTGGCAAATAAGGAAATATTTTTTCAGTTCGTTTGTCGCCTTAAAGAATTGGGCTATAATGTTTCTTACAAAAATGTGTTTTGTCCTGATTATGGAATTCCTCAAAAACGTAGAAGATTAGTACTTCTTGCGTCTAAATACGGGGAAATTTCATTATTACCTCCTACCCACAATAAAGAAACATATAGAACAGTTAAAGATGTGATTGGGGATTTGCCAGCTATTGTAGATGGAGAAAGGGACAATTCGGATTTTTTGCATTTTTCTTCAAAATTGTCCGAACTAAATCTTAAACGTATGAAATCGTCCGTTCCAAATGGCAATTGGGAAGATTGGGATGAAAGCTTACGATTAGAATGTCATAAAAAAAATACGGGAAAAACATATAAAGCTGTTTATGGAAGAATGTCTTGGAATGAACCTTCTCCTACTATTACAACACAATTTTATAATTACGGAACAGGAAGGTTCGGGCACCCTGAACAAGACAGAGCTTTATCGGTAAGAGAAGCTTCAATTTTACAGACTTTCCCCAAAAATTACAAGTTTGTTGAGAATAAGGACTGCATGTACATGACAAAATTAGGGACTCATATAGGGAATGCAGTCCCTGTCGAACTGGGTTATATAATAGGAAAAAGCATAAAAGAACATTTTAAAAAATACTCCTCATGAATACACCATTTACTTTCAATATCTCACTAAGTGTATTAAACCATTTAGGTCGCAATTTATACCGCAATTTTATTACGGTACTTGGAGAAGCCATTTCTAACTCATGGGATGCAGATGCGGAAAACATTTGGATTTACATTGACAGAGATAAGAATTCTTTGATAATCAAAGATGATGGTCAAGGAATGGAAGACGAAGATTTTCAAAATAAGTTTTTGAAAATAGGATACTCCAAGAGAAAAGGCGGAGACACAAAAACTAAATCAGGAAGACCTTTTATTGGTCGTAAAGGAATAGGAAAACTAGCATTACTTTCCTGTGCAAGGCGAATTCATATTATAACTAAAACCAAAGATGCTGAATTTGTAGGCGGCATTATTGATAATAGTGGATTGGACAAAGCAATAGTTGATGATTTAACTCCACAACAATATCAATTAGAAACTATTAACTCAACGATTTTTGATAATCTGAAAAGGGGTTTACAAAGTGGAACCATTATATATTTTGAAGATATTAATGATGGAATAAAGAATAGGATTGAATATATAAGAAAACTAATTGCACTATTTTTTAGATTTTCATTATTTGACACTTCTTTTAAAATAATATTGAATGATGAACAAATTACACTCAATGAATTAAATGATTTATCTCAAAGTACTCAATTTGTGTGGCAAATAAACTCACTTGAAGACCCATATTTGAAAGACAAAATATCTGCAACACAAGAACATATTAAGCAATATAAAAAACTATCTTCTCGTCTATCAATTAATGGCTTTATTGCTTCTGTTGAAAAACCCTCAAATTTGAAAATTAGAGGAACTAATGAAAAAGTTTCAATAGATTTATTTGTTAATGGTCGATTAAGAGAAAAAGATTTACTCAAACACATTCCTTCTTCAAGAATTGTAGAGAGTTATCTTTATGGACAGATTCATTTCAACGAATTAGATAATGATATTGATAGATTTACAAGCAGTAGAGAAGGGGTAATATCAGATGATCCTATTTTTCAGCAATTATTAAATGAGCTGAAAGATGATATTATTAAAACAATAATTGAAGATTGGGATGTTTGGAGAGTTGAAGAAGGTAAAGAAGGAGACTCCGAAAATACTCGAATGACTAAAAAAGAACGAAAATCAAAAGAATTATATGACACCGTTGTTGATGAATACGTTCCACCGAAAACTTCTTCGCAAAGAAACCTTGTTGATGAATGGATTAAGGCTCTAAAGAATGATGCACAATTCAATCTATCTTCATATGCGGAATGTTTTGTCTCGGAAAATCTATTAAGAAAATATATCAAAGAAAAAGGTGTGGCTATCTCACCTGAAGCCCAAAGAGAGTTTGAAAAATGGAAGGAGAAAGAAAGCGAAGGTAAAAATAGGGCTAATATAAGTTTTGAAATAAGAGATAATGCAAATGACTTACATTATCTTTCAATGGATTATTTGGCTAATCTTGCGGATATGCATAAAGAACATAAAGTAACCGCGTTATCAAGAGATGCTATTGTTTACAAGCCAGTAAGAGATGCAATGGCTCATACTGCAATTCTTACAGCGATAGCAAAACAAAGTCTAAATACGACATTTGAAAATATCAAAGCAAGAGTTAAAAAATTACTGGAATAAAAACAGATACATGAAATTCACCGAATCCAAACTCGAACACGCATTTGCCGAACTCTTGGCACAAGAGGGTTATCCGCATTGCTTGGGCAATACACTCACACGTCAACCCGATGAAGTGCTGATAGAAGACGATTTGCACAATTTTTTGAAAAAGCGTTACGCCAATCAAGGTATTACCGATGCGGAAATCAAATCTATTCTATTGGAGTTGAAATCGCTTCCCGCTTCCGATTTGTACGAGAGCAACAAGCGTTTTATGAAAATGCTATCCGACGGATTTATTCTCAAACGTGAAGATCATAACAAAAAAGATATTTATATTCAGTTGATTGACTATTCGGGGCTGGAAAACCAGACTTTTGTGCGCGAAGATTTAATTTCCATTGTGGCTGAACCGCAAGCCGAATACAAAACTGATGCGAATATCTACCGTTTTGTAACTCAACTCGAAATTCAAGGTTCGGAAAAACGCATTCCTGATGGTACATTATATATTAATGGTTTGCCTTTGGTGGTATTTGAGTTCAAAAGCGCTATTCGCGAAGATGCCACCATTCACGATGCTTACACGCAACTAACCGTCCGCTACGAACGCGATATCCCCGAATTGTTCAAATACAATGCTTTCTGCGTTATCAGCGATGGCATAAATAACAAAGCGGGTTCATTTTTCGCTCCTTACGATTTTTTCTATGCATGGCGACGCATTGCAGGAATGAATAAAGATGTAGATGGCATAGATTCTATGTACACATTGATTCAAGGCATGTTTCAGAAAAACAGGCTACGGGATATACTGCGAAACTTTGTTTATATTCCCGATTCGTCGAAAAAGAATGAGAAAATCGTTTGTCGTTATCCGCAATATTACGCAGCTCGTGCCTTGTACGATAATATAAAGCAAGCACAAAAACCGTATGGAAATGGCAAAGGCGGAACGTATTTCGGAGCGACAGGTTGCGGAAAAAGTTATACCATGCTTTTCCTTACTCGTTTGCTAATGAAAAGCGAATATTTCGGCAGTCCAACCATTGTGCTTATTACCGATCGAACTGATTTAGACGACCAACTGGCAGGACAGTTTACCAATGCCAAACAATATATCGGCGATAACAATGTCATTAGTGTGGAAAGTCGCAATGATTTACGAGAATTGCTACAAGGACGTGAAAGCGGCGGTGTTTTTTTGACTACCATCCATAAATTTACAGAAGACACCAAACTGCTGACCGACCGACAAAACGTAATTTGCATTTCGGACGAAGCCCACCGCAGCCAAACTAATCTCGACCAAAAGATAAAAGTAACCGAAAAAGGCGTTTCCAAAACATTTGGTTTTGCCAAGTACCTACATGATTCGTTGCCAAATGCGGTTTATGTCGGCTTTACAGGTACACCAATAGATGCGACACTCGATGTTTTCGGTAAAGTGGTAGATGCTTATACCATGACCGAGTCGGTTCGCGACGAAATTACGGTTCGCATTGTATATGAAGGACGAGCCGCAAAAGTGGTTCTAAACAACAGCGAATTGCAGAAAATAGAACAATACTACAACGATGTTGCCGAAGAAGGGGCAAACGAATATCAGATAGAAAAGAGTAAACAAGAATCGGCTCGCTTGAATGCCATTCTTGGCGACCCTGACCGATTAAAAGCCTTAGCGGAAGATTTTGTAACGCATTATGAAAACCGAATTTCCGAAGGTTCGTCCGTAAAAGGCAAAGCGATGTTTGTGTGCAGCAATCGCACCATTGCTTACGAGTTTTATAAAAACGTGCTGGCTCTTCGTCCCGAATGGGGAGAAATCAGATTTGCAGACGATGGCGTTGAACTTTCCGACAAAGATAAACGCGAGTTAAAACCGATGGAACGTATCAAACTCGTAATGACTCGAAGTAAAGACGACGATAAAGAGTTGTACGATTTGCTTGGCACAAAAGAATACCGCAAAGAACTCGACCGACAATTTAAAAACGAAAAATCTAATTTCAAAATTGCCATTGTAGTCGATATGTGGCTCACAGGATTTGATGTGCCGTTTCTAGACACCATTTATATTGATAAGCCGATACAGCAACACAATCTGATACAAACCATTTCACGTGTAAATCGCAAGTTTGAAGGCAAAAATAAAGGTTTGGTAGTCGATTATATCGGAATTAAAAAGCAGATGAACCTTGCTTTGGCTCATTACAACAAAGGCGATAAAGATAATTTCGAGGATATTGCCCAATCGCTTGTGGTGGTAAAAGACCATTTGGATTTGTTGGCAAAACTGTTTCATAAATTCGACAGTTCGGCTTATTTTTCTGGTAGCACATTGGAGCAACTGAATTGCCTAAACAGAGCCGCTGAGTACGCACAATGCACCAAAGAATTTGAAACCCGCTTTATGGATTTGGTAAAACGCCTGAAAGCAGCTTATGATATTTGTACCGGCAGCGAACAACTGATACAGGAAGAGCGGGATTATACGCATTTCTATTTGGCTGTTCGTTCCATTGTTTTCAAACTTACCAAGGGCGATGCTCCTGATACGGCTCAGATGAACGCCAAGGTGCAAGAAATGATAAAAGACGCTCTGATAAGTGATGGCGTGGAAGAAATCTTCAAAATGGGTTCGGAAGATGAAACCGAACAAGATATTTTTGATGAAGATTATTTGGCAAAGATTGATAAGATTAAACTTCCCAATACAAAAATAAAGCTTCTCCAAAAGCTGCTGGCGAAAGTAATCGGCGAACTGAAAAAGGTAAACCGAATAAAAGGAATCGACTTCAGTAAAAAGATGGAACGTCTAGTAGAACATTACAACAACCGTGATGCCAATGATATTTTGCGAAGCGAAGTCTATGAAGAAATGGCGGAGCAATTAACCAATCTGATTTGGGAGGTACATAAAGAATTCTCAGCAGGCGATGCGATTGGTATCGACTTTGAAGAAAAAGCATTTTACGATATTCTTAAATCGCTTTGCATAAAGTACGACTTCACTTACCCTGACGACAAAATGATTGAGCTTGCCAAAAATGTTAAAACATTGGTGGATACACAAGCCAAATATCCCGATTGGGACAAACGAGATGATATAAAATCTGCGTTGAAAGTTGGCTTAATCCTCTTACTCGACGAACACGGCTATCCACCGGTAGAACGCGACGAGGTTTATACAGAGATTTTCGAGCAAGCTGAGAATTTTAAGAAGAATAAAAACTAAATGGAATCACATATGCTGCCCCAAAAATCAAATAGCGAAATATTGTTATATCAATCCGAAGACGGGAAAATCAAGATACAAGTACGCTTGGACGATAATACCGTTTGGCTGACACAAGCTGACATGGTCGAATTGTTTCAATCGTCAAAATCTAATATAAGCGAGCATATAAAGCATATTTTCGAAGAAGGAGAGCTAATGCCCGATTCAACTGTTCGGAAATTCCGAACAGTTCGATTAGAAGGCAGTCGGCAGGTAGAGCGTGAAATTGAACACTACAATCTGGATGTCATAATCTCCGTTGGTTATAGAGTAAAGTCGCTGAGAGGTACTCAATTCCGGATATGGGCTACCGAACGGTTGCGTGAATACCTGATAAAAGGATTCACGATGAATGACGAGCTATTGAAACAAGGAGGAGGATATTTTGAAGAATTACTCGATCGGATTCGCGATATACGTTCTTCCGAAAAACTTTTCTACCGCAAGGTTCTCGAAATCTATGCGACAAGCATTGACTATGACCCTCGAACTGATATTACGCAAAAGTTTTTTCAGACTGTGCAAAATAAACTGCATTGGGCGGCACATGGACATACGGCAGCAGAAGTGATTTTCCAAAGAGCCAATGCCGAACTTCCTTTTATGGGTTTGACCGCTTTCAAAGGAAAGAAACCGACCAAACAAGAAATTACTGTCGCAAAGAACTATCTGACAGAAGAGGAGCTAGCTCTTTTAAATCGCCTTGTTTCCGCTTATTTAGATATTGCAGAAATAAATGCCATACAGCAGAAACCTATGTATATGAAAGAATGGATTGAGGTGCTGGACGGTTTTATTTCAATGAGCCGACAAGATGTTTTAACTCATGTCGGTAAAATATCAGCTGAATTAGCACAAAGAAAAGCTTTGGCTGAGTATGACGCATATAAACAAAAAAGTAATGCTGAACTTTCAGAGGTTGAAAAACAATTTATAGCAAGCATTGAACAAGCTGAGGAAAAACTAAAATTACTTGATAAAAAGAATAACAAGAAATCGTAGGAATATGAAACATTAACCATAAAAGTCCGTCTAATGCAAATACTCCAATCCCACATAGATACCTACAAATCTCTTTTTCGAGGAAGGGATGATGTTTATGCGGTTCGTTGGGAGAAGGATGGACGAGGCGGATATATGCCTGCCTACAAAGTGGATTGGGATGATTATAATAAACACAAAGCCTCAGGAGGAACATTTGCCAATTATACGAAAAAAGAATATCTTCCATTTAACGATGTAGCATTAAGAGAACACTTCTCGGGAAAAACGACAGTTGGAATTTACCCTCTCTTACAGGATAATACTTCGTTTTTCATTGCCGCCGATTTCGATGAAGAAAATTGGCAAGAATCCATACTTAAACTATATAAAATATGTCAGGAAGTCGAATTGCCTGCATATATAGAACGTTCTCGCTCCGGGAACGGCGGACACTTATGGTTATTCTTTGAAGAGAATATCCCTGCTTTCCAAAGCCGGAAAATAATGTTCGAATTGTTGCTGCAATCCGGTATTATATCCAAATTCGAAAAAGAGCCAAGCTTTGATAGACTCTTCCCTAATCAGGATATTCACTCTGGAAAAGGTATCGGCAATTTGATCGCTCTTCCTCTGCAAGGCAATTCATTGGCACAAGGAAACTCTTGTTTTATAGAGCCGGATACACTCACCCCCATTGAAAGCCAGTGGATTTTTTTAGAAACCATCAAGAAAATACCTAAACAAAAGATAGATTCTTTGCATTTACTGCTATCAGGAAAAACAAAAGAAATTTTCACTTCAAAATATATTGATTCAAAGTCCACCTTTGAATTAGAAATACTCATAAACAGCGAGATATACCTCAAAAGAATACAACTAAATCAGAAACTGATTGATTTTCTACGGGATAATCTAAACTTTCTGAACTCAGATTATATCGTTAAGAAGCGGTTGGGAAAAACCGCATACAACATTGAAAAATATTTCAAGCTGATAGAAGAAACTCCTGAGGGAATCATTATTCCTCGTGGATTCGCTTCTTCTCTGGTGAAATTTTGCAATTCAGAAAACATTCCTATCAAAATTATAGATGAACGATGTAGGCAGGAAGAGATTATCGTAAACTCTAAAATAGACTTGCTCCCGCATCAACAGGAAGTATTGGAGCGAACAGAAACGAAAGATTTTGGAGTAATTGTTTCTCCTCCCGGTTCGGGCAAGACAATTATAGGGTTGGAGTTGATTTTCCAGAAAAAACAGCCAACTCTAATTCTCGTTCATCGCAAACAATTATTCGACCAATGGATAGACCGAATACAAAACTTCTTGTCTATACCCAAAAAGCAAATTGGACAAATCGGAAATCAGAAAGATAAAATTGGAAAAGAAGTGACGATTGCCATGATACAGTCTTTAACCAGAGGCGATTTATCTGAACTGAAAAACCGATTCGGAATGGTGATTGTTGATGAATGCCATCATATACCGGCGAAGTCGTTTCGGGAGGTCATAACTCAACTAAATTGCTATTACCTGTACGGACTGACAGCTACTCCAAAGCGAAAAAACAACGATGAGAAGTTGATCTATGTATATATTGGCAACATCATCTATGAAATGACCCAAAAGGAGCTTTTGGAACAACAAAACAGCAAGGCAGAAATCAATATAAAGGAAACAGAACTGTTTGTTCCTTTCGACTACAAAACCGATAGCTACGAAACGGTTTCGCAGGTTCTTATATATGACACTGCTCGAAATGGCTTGATTTTAAAAGATATTGACGAGAATATCTCTCGGTTCAAATCCATCCTGATACTGACTGAAAGAAAATCTCATGTGAATATCCTAAACCTCTATTTGAAAGAAAAATACGAGACGATTGCTATTTCGGGGGATGATTCGGAAAGAAGTCGGAAAAGTAAGTTGGAACAGATTGAGCAGGGACATTTTCAAATTATTATTTCCACAGGACAATACTTCGGAGAAGGGATTGATATAAGTGCCTTGGAATGTTTGTTTATCGTTTACCCATTTACTTTCGAAGGTAAGTTGGTGCAATATATCGGAAGAGTTCAACGTTCAGGAAAGCCTCCGGTGATCTTCGACTATCGAGATTCCAAGATTGATTATTTCGATAAGATGTTCAAACAACGAAACCGATACTATAATAAGCTCCGAAAATAATAATGATGTAGGAGCAAATGATATGTAATATGGAAAATTGTGTTACCTTTGCCCTAAGCTAATCAACCTGCTCAAAGCGGGGCAAATTGATGAAGTTATCTCGTTACTTATCCGTTACCTATTCTGAATTACAACCAAGTCAAGCGGTTGATTCAGAGAGGAATAATCCAAAAGCATAGTTTTGTTACCAAATCATTACCTGTTTTCTAAAAATCAAAACAGGTAACGATTGTCGCAATAAGGCGTTGATTTGTAGCTATTTGGCGTAGCAGAAATGCAGCATTTGAGGAAACAGAAAACTAATTTTGTAACTTAAAAAATGAAGCATCATGCGACGAAGTACATTTAAGATTCTTTTTTACCTCAAAAAGAACGCAGTAAAAAGTAACGGGAAAGCTTCCGTTATGGCAAGAGTAACTCTAAACAGTGAAATTAAAGGTCAGTCGCCGGACTTTGCAGGATTATCGGACAGAGGGGAAAATTCCTTACTGTCAATTAGGCGGAAAAATCCTATATCGGGAAAGTGATATTGAGAAGATGCTTAATGAAAACTATCCGCATTGCGGGAATGAATCCGAAAAGCCAAAGCTGTAATCATTTCTAAATTGTACAAGTCCACGCTACCACCGTTTGCGTAATGATGACAGTAGCAAACCTCATCGGCTCTCAAAACATCCGATTTCAGGATCGACCGGATATTGCTGCTCACTTTGGCAACAAAGACTTCAAACAATCGGGCAATTTCATATTCGGACATCCAAACCATTCCATTTTCGGCGGTAATACTTACTTCGTTGCCATTGATTGTTATTTTACCTCGTTTCATATTGCCTGATTTTTAGGTTGATAAACATTTGCAAAGCAACTTTCCACATTTGCCATATCCCGCATGATAGAACTGTCCAATACTTTGGCATAATGTTTTGTAACATTCGTGCTTGCATGTCCGAGCATTTTGGCAACATTTTCCATGCTCACCCCGTTTGCCAAACAAACGCTTGTTGCGTAACTGTGTCTGGCGGTATGGAAAGACATTAAAAGCCAACTGCTACTGACCTCCAATCGTTTACCTCGTTTTTCCTTTGGCTGATTTTTTATAGGGTGGTTTGCAAAAATACGAAAAAAACCAGAAGCGAAAAAAATAATGATTAATGCCAGGGCAACTATGTTTGAACCTTTGAACTTCAATTACATCACAGCTCTTTCTCCCAATCAACCAAAGGCGCTATAAAAGGGTGTTGCCCGTGGGTAGCATACGATGGGATAGGCGATATCAGGCGTCTTCCTTTTCGGCGAAGGTCGATAAACATATAAAAATCCAGGGCGCGTTTAACAGTCCACCGGTTGATTATCGGCCAGTCGGCTCTCAATGTTCCTACTCGTGTGGCAAAAGTCATGGTGGTGCTACTTGTAATTTTCCAATGCGTAGTGTCCGTTAAAAAGACGCGCGTTTTTTCTCCGCCTTTTATAAATGGGTTTTTGCTTGTTCCATAAGTGTATTTATCGGGGTGGTCGTAAAGGCTTACGTACTCCGCCTCACCCAATTCAATGCCTTCTATCAATACCTTGAGCGAATTGGGGCGGTGCACATAGTCATCTTCCAAAAGATAGACAATGCTATCGTCTTCTTTCTCCAAGGCTTTTTTGCAACATGCCCGAAACGACCCCGCATTGCCCAGGGATGTTTTCCAAATCGCATCCGCAGGTACATACTTCCGAATCATGCGACAGGTTTCGTCGCTTACGTTGTCTGCGATAACAAACCAATCGCAGGCTTCCAACGGAAAATGTTCAATGGCGTTTCTCAGACAATTTTCCTTTGTTATGTAATCCGGCTTATTCGTTGTGCGTCCGCCATCGCTAATCCGGTAAATCACCGTCAATTTCTCTCCTGTAATTTTTGGTTTTTCCGACTTGGCCCGAGCTGTTTTCGCATAATATTTCTTTTTCAGAGAAACCCCGAGTCGTGTTCTAATCCGTTTTAAAAAGTCCATCCTGTTTTATTTTATCAATATCTAAAACTCCTTCAGCCCCGAGGGCTTTCCCCGTTGAAGGGTTTTCAGAACAACATCTTTATCCACAACTATTCCTTTTTCGCTCAGCTTGTCCTTCACCGTGTTGTATGCCAATTCGGGGTAATTATTGTCTTTGCTGAGGTGGCATAACCATATTTCCTCCAGTTTGTCGTGGAAGATGGCTGAGAGAAATTCACCCGACAAGACATTGCTCAGGTGCCCTGTACCCGATGCAATACGTTTTTTCAAGCGGTCGGGATAAGGCCCGTCCCTTAGCATACATTCGTCGTAATTGGCCTCTATTATCAGGTGATTGGCTGTGCTTGCATACTTTATTATCGGCTCCGTAATCCGGCCAATGTCGGTAGCCAATACAAGCGTATGATTCCCTGTTTTTATCTGGTAACCAACGTTTTCCAAACTATCGTGGGGAACTTCAAATGCGGTTATTTCAAACTCGCGAATAGCGAAACACTCTTCTTTTTCAATAATCCGCTTCGTACCGTTTAGCTGTTCGGGACAGAATCTATTCCGGCCAATACCCCGGTGAACAAGGTCGGTAGCATAAACCGGAATGTGCAATCTATTCCCCAGAGCGCCGACCGACTTGATGTGGTCGGCATGGTCGTGCGTAACCAGCACGCCGATAATGGTTTCGATGGCAATGCCGTACTCGCGCAGGTACTTCTTTATTGTCCTGACGGCAATACCTGCATCAATCAGGATGCCATATTCCGATGTACCGAGGTAGTAGCAATTTCCGTTGCTGCCACTCGACAAACTTAAGAGTTTATATTTTTTTTTGTCAGGGAATAATCCGTATTGCATGTCGTTTTGTTTGTCAACAGGAATTTAAAATGACAGGTCGTGTAATTTTTTCAGCCCATCGTTAAACTCCGTAATAAGGCTATCCATCACCTCCGCAACGGGTGGAACGGAGGTAATCAATGCGGCTATTTGTCCTATTTCGAGTTCTCCTTCGGTCAAATCGCCTTCAAAAATGCCTTTCTTCGAGCGTCCCCGTCCCCGTAGTTCCCTCATTTCTTCGGTGGAGGCTCCTCTGTCTTCGGCTTCCTGCACTTGTTTGTAGAATTCGTTTTTAATCAGGCGCGTCGGGCTTAATTTTTTCAACGACAGCATCGTGTCGCCCTCCTTCAGTCCGGCGCACAGGTTTTTAAACTCTTCCGATGCCGAACTTTCCTGCGTGAGGGCAAAGCGGGTCCCTAGCTGAACGCCTTCGGCTCCCAGTGCAAAGGCGGCTAACATGGCGCGACCTGTTGCAATACCTCCGGCAGCAATCAGGGGAATGGATAAACTTTCTTTTACTTGTGGAATCAGGGCGATAGTCGTGGTTTCCTCGCGTCCGTTATGCCCTCCGGCTTCAAAACCTTCGGCAACCACGGCATCAACGCCCGCCTCCTGGCACTTGAGCGCAAATTTGGAACTGGACACCACATGAGCCACTTTAATGCCTTTTTCTTGCAACTGCTTCGTCCATGTTTTGGGGTTGCCTGCCGAGGTAAACACAATCTTAACACCCTCCGACACAATAATCTCCATGACTTCCTCAATCTGTGGATACATCAACGGCACATTCACCCCGAAAGGTTTACCGGTTGCCGCCTTGCATTTTTGGATGTGTTCGCGAAGTACCTCGGGATGCATCGACCCGGCGCCGATAAGACCCAATCCACCCGCATTACTTACGGCAGAAGCCAATCGCCAACCGCTGCACCAAACCATTCCGCCCGAAATCACGGGATATTTTATACCAAATAGACTTGTTATTCTGTTTTCCATATTGTTAATTTAGCCTCCTAATCCCCCGAGGGGGACTTTAGACGGGATTTTTAGTTGCCAAAGATATAAAAATAATAGACGCTACACAGCCAAATTTTTCTTAACTTCCGCTAAAAGCCCCGTACAAGCATCCTCCAGCAGGTCGAGTACCAACTCAAAACCCGATGCGCCACTGTAATAAGGGTCGGGGATGTGGTCGTATGGCAACTTTTGCAGAAAATCCGCCATCCGGTGAACCTTGTTGCGGGATTCGAGGTCGGGACTTAAATGGCGGATATAATCGTAATTGCTGTCGTCCATCGCCAGGATAATATCGAAGCGGTCGAAATCGTTCAGGCCGAACTTGCGCGAAAGGCTGTCGAACTTGTAGCCTCTCCGCGCCCCGTGTTGCCTCATCCGCGCATCGGGCAATTCACCCGTATGCCAGCCCGAAGTACCCGCCGAATCCACCTCAATGCTATCTTGTAAACCCTCAGCCTCAACCAATTTCTTCATAATACCCTCTCCAGCCGGAGAACGGCAAATATTTCCGAGGCAGACAAACAGGATTTTATATTTCTTCATCATTCTTCTGTTTCAACAATTGGCTAAAAGTGTACAAACTTACATAATAATTGGGGAATTATGGGCAGATTGAAGGGGGAAAAACAGGGCATGAAAAAATTTAGTACTACTGTTACGAATGAGATTCCTCCCCAAGCCCCCCCACCCCCCGTAGGGGGGATTTCAAAAGCCTCCCCTACGGGGAGGTTTGGAGGGGCTTCGCCGCCGCTTCTTCCTCTCCTAAAAAGGAGACTGTCATTTCGAGCGTAACGAGAAATCTCCTGCTCAATCAGCAACTTTACCGAAAGGCATAAGCAGTAAAATTTTTCATGGTTTGCCCTGGGGAAAATGGCTCTTGTTTATTGTGTAGGTGGTAAGCTTTTTGATGAATTGTTATTTACTCCATGATGATTTTATTTGTATATTTGTCCTGAATTAGAACGGTAAATTTATGAATGCTCCATCCATACAATTGAATGTTCCGTTGAATTTCAATCAGTTGCTGAGTTTGGTGAAACAGTTGTCCACACGGGATAAACTGAAATTGGAAAGCTTGATTTGGGAGGAAACGGATGAAAGTGAAATCGAAATTCCGGCTACGCAGCAAAAAATGGTATCGGCCCGCTTACAGGAAATGAATAAAAATCCCCAGAGCTGTAAAAGTTGGGGGGATATTGAACGTAATCTCAGATTATAATCGTGAAGTATCGGGTAATTTATGCGCCTGAAGTCGAAAATGATTTGCAGGAAAGTATTGATGGAACATACCGGAAATGTGGGGGTAAATAGTCGAACACAGGAAGAACACAAAATCATGTGTTTAGTCCCGCAGGGACGATACTTTATTAACCGTATGCTTCAGCTTACGGATAAAGAATCGCCTCATCTAAGCAAGTCCCGCATGGGACGACACTTGTACACGCTATCAAGTGTCTCCCCATGCGGGGCTTAGGCTACCGTATGTCTGTCAATCCGCAAGCTGAAGCATACGGTTAATAAAGTGCAGTCCCATACGGGACTAAACACAGCGTATTATTTGCGAAAATTTGCGTAATCTGCGTGATTAGCGTTCTTATAGTTTGTGTATTCTGTGCTGAATAGTTGTCATCCCTCCAAATTTTTGGCATGAGCCTTTATTTGTTCAAACACAAAGTTATAATAATATTCACAAATCACAATGGGATATAAGATATTTTACCCAGTATTGTCGCCATTACTCATTAAGCATTCTCCACCTATTTCTCACTTTTCACTTTTCATTTATCACTTCTTCACTATTTTTGACTAACTTTGCAGCCTCTTTCTTAATTAGGGGGGATTAAATAAATCAAGTATTTATCTAAAATAACCATTGAATGATAACGATAGACCAACTCAAGAATGTGTTGGAGCGCGAGTCTGCGCTGAGGGGGTACCTTTGACGTCGATGCGAAGATAATTCAACTCGAAGAAGAAGAACTGAGAACCCAAGTCCCTGATTTTTGGAACGATAATAAAACTGCTGAAGAGCAGATGAAAAAAATCCGGGGCATAAAAACATGGATTGACAGTTACAACGAAGTAAAAGCTGCCGGCGAAGAGCTTCAATTGGCATTCGATTTTCAGAAGGAAGGCGTGGCCTCGGAAGAAGAGGTGGACGATGCCTACGACCGGGCGCTTGCCCTGATCGAAAATCTGGAACTGAAGAATATGCTCCGCCGCGAAGAAGACAAGCTGGGGGCCGTACTCAAAATAAACAGTGGCGCCGGAGGCACCGAAGGCCAGGACTGGGCGTCGATGCTGGTGAGAATGTACCAGCGTTGGGCTGATTCCAAAGGCTACAAAGTAACCATCACCAACTGGCTCGATGGCGATGAAGCCGGTATAAAGACCGCTACATTGCAGGTCGAAGGCGAATTTGCATACGGTTACCTGAAATCCGAGAACGGTGTGCATCGCTTGGTGCGGGTTTCGCCGTTTAATGCGCAAGGCAAACGCATGACATCTTTTGCCTCGGTTTTTGTTGTTCCCTTGGTGGACGACTCCATCGAAATAGCTATTAATCAGGCCGACATTACCTGGGATACATTCCGCTCGAGTGGAGCGGGCGGTCAGAACGTGAACAAGGTGGAGACCGGTGTGCGCCTTCATTATATGTATAAGGACGAAGAAACCGGCGAAGAAAAGGAAATCGTTATCGAAAATACCGAAAGCCGGTCTCAATTCGGAAATAAAGACAATGCCATGCGCCTGTTGAAATCGCAGTTGTACGAAATAGAACTGGAGAAAAGGCGGCGCGAGCAGACAAAAATAGAAGCAGGAAAGAAAAAAATTGAATGGGGATCGCAAATTCGCAGTTATGTTTTTGATGACAGGCGTGTAAAAGACCACCGCACCAACTACCAAACATCGAATGTGCAGGCAGTAATGGATGGCGATATAGACGAATTCATCAAGGCATACTTAATGGAATTTGGCGAGGAAGCATAACTGGAAAAATAATGGCAGACAAAAAAAACAAAATAATACCCGATTTCGTATTTGAAACAAGCTGGGAAGTTTGTAACAAGGTAGGAGGGATTTACACCGTTCTTTCGTCCAAGGCGAAAACAATGGTCAATGCATACAAGGGCAATGTGCTGTTTATTGGCCCCGATATTTGGGAAAAGCACGAAAGCCCGTGGTTTATAGAAGACAAAACGCTTCACGCCGATTGGCTGAAGTACGCCCGGAAAAAAGAAGGGCTGAAAATAAGAACAGGATACTGGGATGTACCCGGCAAACCCTTGGCCGTACTGGTCGATTCGAGGCAGTATTATGCGCAGAAAGATGCTATTTACGGCGATATGTGGAATAAATTCGGAGTTGATTCGTTGCCTGCTTATGGCGATTACGACGAATCGTGTATGTTTGCCTATTCCACAGGGATTGTTATCGAAAGCTTTTACAAATTCCATCAGCTCGAAAATAAAAATGTAATTGCACACTTCGACGAATGGATGTTGGGGATGGGCGCGCTGTACATAAAAGACCGCCTTCCGCAGATAGCGACCGTTTTTACTACGCACGCAACCACCATCGGACGGTCGATTGCCGGCAACAAAAAGCCTTTGTACAATTACCTGTCGTCCTACAACGGCGATCAGATGGCACGGGAACTGAATGTTGTTTCAAAACATTCGATAGAAAAATGCGCCGCACAGCAGGTCGATTGTTTCACAACGGTGAGCCAAATCACCGCAACCGAATGTAAGTTCCTGCTCGAAAGAATGCCCGAAATTACCCCCAACGGATTTGAAAAAGAATTTGTGCCGAAAGGCGGCGAGTACAAAAAAAAGCGGAATGCCGCCCGCAAAGCATTGATTAATGTGGCCGAAAAGCTGTTAGGTACAAACATTGATAACGATGCGATACTTATAGCTACCAGCGGACGCTACGAATACCGCAACAAGGGCATTGACGTATTTATTGATGCGCTGGGGCAGTTGAACAAAATCAATCAGTTGAACAAGGATATTGTGGCTTTTGTTATGGTTCCGGCCTGGGTGAGAGAACCCCGCGCCGACCTTATCAAACGATTGAAGACCCCCAAAAACTACGTTACCCCGCTTAGTATGCCGGTGCTTACCCACTGGTTGCACGATATTTATCACGATTCGGTTCTCGGTCAGCTCTACTACCTGGGCCTGGACAACAAAGCCGGAAGCAAAGTAAAGGTTATCTTCGTACCTTCGTACCTGAATGGCACGGACGGCGTTTTCGATATCTCTTACTACGACCTGCTTATTGGGCTGGATGCAACGGTGTTTCCGTCATACTACGAACCCTGGGGATATACTCCGCACGAGAGCATTGCGTTTTCGGTTCCCACCATTACCACCACCTTGGCCGGTTTTGGACTATGGATGAAAAAAACGGGAGACGTACAGGGAATGGAGGACGGAGCAGGAGTCATTCGCCGCGATGATTATAATTTCCTCGAAGTTTCGGAAGAAATATGCAATTTGCTTTTTGAACTGACAACAAAAAGCGAAGAGCAAGAAAAAGAAATGCGAAAAGCCGCTTTCCAACGGGCCTCTTTAGCCGACTGGAAACACTTTTTTGTTTATTACGAAGAGGCGTATAGCAAAGCCTTGCAAGCCGCAAAGCTTCGTTTTCGCGATGAAAAATGAGCTTAAATACAACTGATAAATTGATGCGCATTTTTATTTATTTATTGCAAATTGATATAAATATGTGCATTTCTATTGCTTAATAATTCTAAAAATACTAATTTTGCAGCGTATTGCTACAAACAAAAATTATTGATTATGAAAATCAAAACAAGTTATTCAAATACTCCGGTATGGAAAGATGTTCATACTTATGTGAACTTTCCAAAAGATTTGACCCCGCTCAAAAAATTAGCGCATAATTTATGGTGGGTATGGAATGCTGAAGCTACCGAACTTTTTGCGGAGCTGGAACCCGAAATTTGGAGTAAAGTAGGTCATAATCCGGTTTTACTATTACAAAACCTTTCATACAAAAGGATTCAGGAAATTGTGGAAAACCCCGATTTGATGAAACGAATCAAAGAGGTATGTGCACACTTTGAACAATATCTGGCCGAGAAATCGGATCCGAAGAAGCCTGCCATTGCTTACTTTAGCATGGAGTATGGCTTTACGCATGTGCTTAAAATTTATTCGGGAGGCTTGGGCGTACTTGCCGGAGACTACCTGAAAGAAGCCAGCGACAGCAACGTGAACCTGACGGGGGTTGGATTTTTGTACCGCTACGGCTACTTCACCCAGCGCATTTCGCCCGACGGACAACAAGAAGCCTATTACGAAGCTCAAAATTTTGGCGACCTGCCGATAGAACAAGTGTTGTTGTCGGACGGAAACCCGATGATATTGGCCGTTCCCTATCCCGACCGCGATGTTTATGCATACGTTTGGAAAGTGAATGTAGGCCGTGTATCATTGTACCTGCTGGATACGGACATAGATAGAAACAGCGAATTCGACCGCCCCATAACCTACCAGTTGTATGGCGGGGACTGGGAAAACCGCTTGAAACAAGAATACCTGTTGGGGATAGGCGGCATCTTGCTGCTCAACCGGCTGGGCATTAAAAAAGATATTTATCACTGCAACGAAGGTCATGCGGCATTTATCAACCTGCAACGTTTGACCGACCTGGTCGAAACCGAAGGACTGGCATTTAATCAGGCCTTGGAAGTTGTCAGGGCATCGGGTCTTTATACGGTACATACGCCCGTTCCTGCCGGACACGATTACTTCGACGAAAGCTTGTTGGGTAAATACATGGGTAAATATCCCGAACGCTTAGGCATATCGTGGCAAGAATTTGTTGACATGGGACGCGAAAACCCGGGAACAGGCGAAAAATTCTCGATGAGCGCATTCGCCCTTAATACCTGTCAGGAAGCCAACGGCGTTAGTTACCTGCACGGCGTGGTGTCGCGAAAAATGTTCCAACCCATGTGGAAAGGCTATTTTGCCGAAGAACTGCATGTTGGCTTTGTTACCAACGGCGTACACTTCCCCACCTGGGCGGCTAAAGAAAGCAAGCGCTTGTACGAACGTCATTTTGCCGATAATTTTTACAGCGACCAATCGAATGAAAAAATCTGGGAAGCGATATACAATGTGGCCGACGAAGAAATCTGGGATTTGCGCCTGACCCTTAAAAAACGCCTGATAAGTTATGTTCAGGAACAAATGAGAGAAGGCTGGGTGAAAAATCAAACCAACCCGAAGAGCATCCTGAACGTTATCGACAAAATCAACCCCGATGCGCTTCTTGTAGGGTTTGGCCGCCGGTTTGCCACCTACAAAAGAGCCCATCTGCTGTTTACCGACCTCGACCGGTTGTCGCGCATTGTGAACAACGAAAAGTACCCTATTCAGTTCATCTTTACGGGGAAAGCCCATCCTGCCGATGGCGCCGGACAAGGACTCATCAAACAAATCATAGAAATATCGCACCGTCCCGAATTTCTGGGAAAAATTATTTTCCTGGAAAATTATGACATGCGACTGGCCAAACGGCTTATCTCGGGCGTTGACATTTGGTTAAACACCCCTACCCGTCCGCTCGAAGCCTCGGGAACATCGGGCGAAAAAGCCGAGATGAACGGCGTACTCAACTTCTCGGTATTGGACGGATGGTGGTACGAAGGCTACCGCAAGGAAGCCGGCTGGTGTTTGACCGACAAGCGCACTTACGACAACCAGACCTATCAGGACGAATTGGATGCTGCGGCCATCTATTCGATATTCGAGAACAAGATACTTCCGCTGTACTATGCCCGCAATTCGAGAGGCTATTCTCCCGAATGGATACAGTATATCAAAAATTCGATAGCCCATATTGCGCCGAATTATACAACAAAAAGAATGATTGACGATTACTTGAACCGATTCTATATCAAACAAGCCAATCGTCTGAAAACAATTGTTGCGGATAATTATGCCAAAGCAAAAGAAATAGCCGCATGGAAAGAAGAAGTGGCATCGAAATGGGATTCGTTTGTAGTGGAATCGGTGAAAATCAACGGAGTAGAAGTAACAAATATCCACTCAAGCTTGCTCGAGGGAGAAGATCACCTAGTCGAAATTGTGATTGATAAAAAAGACATGATTGGCGACCTCGGCGTAGAAGGGGTAATTGTGGATATTAACGACAATAAAACGACCCTGCTGGATGTAACCCAAGTACCCTTGGTGAAGAGAGAAGGCAGCAAATTATATTTCTCATTGAAGAATAAGAGTATGATTACCGGTTCTCACAAATTTGCCTACCGTGTATATCCCGATAACAAAGACATCCCTCATCGCATGGACTTTGCATACGTCCGTTGGATTTAAGGAGCTATTGTAGGGGCAGACCTATGTGTCTGCCCTTTGATTTTGCATTCGCGCCAACGGGCGTATTCGATACGCCCCTACACGTTTTTCGTACCGCCCTTTCCTCACCCGAATCAGCCTTATCTCCTAATTTTTGAACTTTCGCGATACTATTTTCTCAAAATAGATTTGCAATCACCAAAAAATATGTATATTTGCACCGCAAAATACGGTGGTTGTAGCTCAGTTGGTTAGAGCGTCGGATTGTGGTTCCGAAGGTCGCGGGTTCGAGCCCCGTCTTCCACCCCAGGGCAAATGTCGGTTCCCGAAAGGGCAAATACTTGTTTATTTGTTCGATAAAGAGCCCAAAAGCCCTTGTGTTTTGAAAAAAAGTCGTACATTTACAGGCAAATATAATACTGAGTTATGACAAATCGTATTTTACGCGTCGTCCTTGTGGTCAATGTTCTGCTCGTCGGACAGAATAAATGAGGAGGGTATGTATAAACTTTGACAAGAAATAAGACAAAGAATCAAATCAATAATATAAAACCTTTCTCAATTTTGGGAAAGGTTTTTTTGTAAAAAACTGTCAGTTACAATGAAAATAGAATTACGCAGCTCAACAAGCACGCAGGGACGCCGGATGGCAGGGGCAAGAGCCCTTTGGAAAGCCAACGGGATGAAAGAAGAACAAATAGGAAAACCATTGATTGCTATCGTCAATTCTTTTACCCAGTTTGTGCCGGGGCATGTTCATTTACACGAAATAGGGCAAAAAATAAAAGCCGAAATAGAAAAATTGGGCTGCTTTGCCGCCGAATTCAACACCATTGCCATAGACGATGGTATCGCCATGGGACACGACGGCATGTTGTACTCGCTTCCGTCCCGCGACCTGATTGCCGACAGTGTGGAATACATGGTGAATGCCCATAAAGCCGATGCCATGATTTGTATCAGCAATTGCGACAAAATAACCCCGGGTATGCTTATGGCTGCCATGAGGTTGAATATTCCGGCTGTTTTTGTATCGGGAGGCCCCATGGAAGCTGGCGACCTGAACGGCAAACACCTCGATTTGATTGATGCCATGATAAAAGCGGCTGACGATTCGGTTTCGGACAAGGAGATAGAGGCCATTGAGCGGTCGGCTTGTCCCACATGCGGTTCGTGTTCGGGTATGTTTACGGCCAATTCGATGAATTGTCTGAACGAAGCCATCGGTCTGGCGCTACCCGGCAACGGTACTATTCTGGCCACCCATGCCAACCGGACAAAACTATTCAAAGATGCGGCGGCGCTGATAGTCGAAAATGCCTGTAAATACTACCGCGATGGAGACGAAACGGTTCTTCCACGCAAAATAGCAAGCAAACAAGCCTTCCTCAATGCCATGACCTTGGATATTGCCATGGGAGGTTCTACCAATACCATTCTTCACCTGCTGGCCGTTGCCAACGAAGCCGAAGTCGATTTCACGATGGACGACATTGACGCCCTTTCGCGCAAAACGCCTTGCCTCTCGAAGGTGGCGCCCAATACCGACAAATACCATATTCAGGATGTGAACCGCGCAGGCGGCATTCTTTCCATCATGAACGAACTGGCAAAAGCCGGACTGGTGGATGCATCTGTCCACCGGGTGGATGGACTGACGCTTGCCGATGCCATTCGCAAATACGATATTACCGGAAAAACGATTGACAAAGACGCCGAAAATTTATATAAGTCCGCTCCATGTAACAAGTTCAACCTCGTACTGGGTTCACAGGAAAATTACTACCCTTCGCTGGATACCGACAGAGAGGGTGGCTGCATCCGCAACATAGCACACGCTTATACCAAAGACGGAGGCCTCGCCATCCTGAAAGGGAACATTGCCCAAAGCGGTTGCGTAGTGAAAACGGCGGGCGTTGACGAAAGTATATTCCGCTTTGCCGGAAAAGCCAAGGTATTCCACTCGCAGGAAGCTGCCTGCGATGGCATCCTCGGCAACAAGGTAGAGGCTGGCGATGTGGTTGTTATCACCTACGAAGGGCCAAAAGGAGGCCCGGGAATGCAAGAAATGCTGTATCCCACTTCCTACATTAAATCGAAGCGCTTGGGTAAAGCCTGCGCGCTGATTACCGATGGACGCTTCTCGGGTGGAACATCGGGCTTGTCTATCGGACACGTATCGCCCGAAGCGGCTGCCGGAGGCGCTATTGGCCTGGTTCGCGATGGCGATATAATAGAAATAGACATTCCCAACCGCTCCATCAACGTAAAACTAAGCGACGCCGAACTGGATGCCCGCAGACAGGAAGAGCTGGCAAAAGGAAAAGACGCCTTCAAGCCAAATCGTAACAGAGTTATATCCAAATCATTAAGGGCTTATGCAAGCATGGTGAGTTCGGCTGATAAGGGGGGAGTGAGGATAGTGGAATAAAATAATATCAATGACCTACACCCCAGACATACACAATCGCCACAGTATTCGCATGAGAGAATATGATTATTCGCAAGCGGGTTTGTATTTTATAACCATTTGTGCACAAAATCACGAATGTATATTTGGGAGAATTGTAGAGGAAAAAATGCAATTAAATGAATTTGGGGAAAATGTAAAAGAATGTTGGTTGGAAATTCCACAACATTATCAACGTGTAATTTTACACAATTTTATTGTCATGCCAAACCATTTACATGGAATTATTGAAATAATATCAAACGTAGGGGTCGAATATTTTCGACCCGAGAAGGATGTAATTGCGGATACAAGGGTCGAGAAGGATGTAATTGTGGATACAAGGGTCGAGAAGGATGTAATTGTGGATACAAGGGTCGAAAAAGATGTAATTGTGGATACAAGGGTCGAGAAGGATGTAATTGTGGATACAAGGGTCGAAAAATATGTAATTGTGGATACAAGGGTCGAAAATATTCGACCCCTACGCGAACGTCCGAATTGTGAATCGGGGTCAATTGGCGCAATCGTGCGCGGATTTAAAATTGGAATAACGAAAAAAATAGGATATTCCGTTTGGCAACGCAATTATTACGAACACATTATCCACAGTAGTAATGACTATGCAAGAATTGTTGATTACATTGAAAATAATCCTGCACGTTGGGAGGTTGACAAATTGTACAAAGGATAAATAATTTGATTGATTGCTCGAATAATAATAAAGAATAAATAACATAATGACAAATAACAAACAAATAACAGGAAGCGAGGCATTGATCCAATCATTATTACAAGAGGGGGTTGATACCATCTTTGGCTATCCGGGTGGTCAAATCATGCCTGTGTTCGACTGTTTGTATGATTACAAAGGCAAATTGAATCATATATTGGTTCGCCACGAACAGGGGGCGGTTCATGCGGCGCAAGGATTTGCCAGAACATCGGGAAAAGTGGGGGTAGCCCTCGTTACATCCGGCCCGGGAGCAACCAATGCCGTAACCGGAATTGCCGATGCCATGCTCGATAGTACGCCCATTGTTGTTATCACCGGTCAGGTTCCTTCTTCCTTGCTGGGTAGCGATGCTTTTCAGGAGGCGGATGTGATAGGTATTACACAACCAATAACCAAATGGTCGTACCAGATAAGACGTACCGAGGACATTCCCTGGGCGGTTGCCCGGGCTTTTTACATTGCTTCTACCGGTCGTCCGGGGCCTGTTGTGCTCGACCTCGCGAAAAACGCTCAGGTTGGTAAATTGAACTTCAGCTACGAAAAAATAAACTTTATCCGAAGCTACCAACCGGTTCCCGATATGAGAAAAGAGGATATTCGGGCGGCGGCCGAGCTGATAAATAATGCCAAGAAACCGTTTGCCCTAATCGGACAAGGGGTGATTCTTGGGAGCGCCGAAAAGGAATTGGCCGACTTTCTCCTGAAAGCGGATATTCCGGCTGCTTCCACCGTGCTGGGCCTTTCGGCCATGCCCTCCGATTTTCCGTTGAATATGGGGATGCTGGGGATGCACGGAAATATAGGCCCCAACATGAAGACAAACGAATGCGATGTGCTGATTGCCATAGGTATGCGTTTCGACGACCGCGTTACGGGCGATTTGGAGACTTATGCCAAACAAGCGAAGGTCATCCATTTCGATATAGACCGTTCCGAAATAGACAAGAATGTAAAAACAACTGTGAAAGTTTTGGGCGATGCCAAAGAAACATTGCCCCAAGTAACCAAACTATTGAATAAAACCGACCGCTCGGCATGGAAAGCCGGGTTTAAACCTTACGAGGAAAAGGAATTTGATGCCGTTATCAAAAAAGAAATCTATCCGGCATCCGGCCATTTGAAAATGGGAGAGGTGGTTAACAAAGTTTCCGAAGCTACCGGCCACGATGGCGTGCTTGTAACCGATGTAGGACAAAATCAGATGATGGGCGTCCGGTATTTCAAATACAAACACACCCGCAGCGTGGTTACATCGGGTGGATTGGGAACGATGGGCTTCGGGCTACCGGCAGCCATCGGCGCAAAATATGGCGCGCCCGACCGGACGGTATGCCTGTTTGTGGGCGATGGAGGTCTTCAGATGACCATTCAGGAGTTGGGGACGATTCTTCAAACCAATATTGATATAAAAATTATTGTGCTGAACAATCACTTTTTGGGCATGGTGCGCCAGTGGCAAGAACTGTTCTGGGATGAGAGATACTCCGAGACCGTGATGAAGAATCCCGATTTTGTGATGATTGCCAAAGCATACAACATTGCCGGTCGGAAAGTAGAAAAACGGGAAGAACTGGATGCAGCCATCAGCGAGATGATAAACCACAAAGGCTCTTATCTGCTTGATGTGCAAGTAGAAGCAAAAGGCATGGTTTATCCGATGGTTCCGGCGGGAGCATGTATCACCAACATTCTTCTGGGAGATGAAAAATAGGATGTGTATAGAAAATTTGAATCAATTTGGATGTTGAAAGGCATACACCATATCGCTATTATTTGTTCCGATTATAAAAAATCGAAAGATTTTTATGTAAATAAACTGGGATTTTCAGTAATTTGCGAAACTTTTCGCGCCGAAAGGAATTCGTACAAGCTGGATTTGTCGGTCGGGGGTAATGGGCAGGTGGAATTGTTTTCATTCGATAATCCGCCCGAAAGGCCCAGTTATCCCGAAGCGCGGGGCTTGAGGCACCTGGCTTTTGCTACTGATGATTTAGAACAGGAGGTAGCCGGACTAAAAGCCAGGGGAATAGCCGTTGAACCCATCCGAAAGGATGAACTTACCGGTTGCCGGTTTACTTTTTTTGGCGATCCTGATGGTTTACCGTTGGAATTGTATGAACTGAAAGAACAAAAAATTAATAAATAAAGAGAGCATGATAGACGATAAAATATTATACACTGTAACTATATTTTCGGAAAATACGGTTGGTTTACTCAGTCAGGTAACGGCAGTGTTCACCCGTCGTCAGTTGAATATTGAGACCCTGTCGGTTTCGCCTTCGGCATTGGAAGGGATACATAAATTTACCATCACCGTATGGAGCAATCCTGAGGACATTGTGAAGGTAGTCAAGCAAATAGACAAACGTGTTGATGTGCTGAAAGCCTACTTCAATACCGACGAAGAGCTTGTTTATCAAGAAATTGCACTTTATAAGCTATCCACCCCCGATTTTCTGAAAATTGGTTCGGTTGAGGCGCTTATCCGTAAATACAATGCCCGCATTCTCGAAATCAACGAAGTTTGCGTGGTCATCGAAAAAACAGGGCATCACGAGGAAACCCAGTCTCTGTTTCAAGAACTGAGTGAAACGATAAAGGTATTGCAATTTATCCGTTCGGGACGGGTAGCCATCAACAAATCGAAAATCGAACGGTTGAGCGATATGCTTGCCGGACTGGAAGAAAAGAAAAAAGCGCAAGAATAAATGAAGTCAATTGTAGGAAAATATATATTCTCGATAGATGCCTATCTAACCGATTTTGGAGGCCAAGCAACCTTGTCGATGCTTGGCGGATTCATGCTTCAGGCAGCAACAAAACATGCCGAGGAGCGTGGGTTTGGCTTCTCGTCCATGACGGAGCAAAAACGTGCCTGGGTGCTATCGCGGATGGCTATCGAAATTTTTGAATATCCTAAAAACGATACCGAAATAACGATTTATACCTGGGTGAAAGATGTAAACAAACTCTTCACCGAACGTTGCTTTGCATTCCGAAACGCTGAGGGGAAAAACATCGGCTATGCCCGCTCCGTATGGGCATCAATAGATTTGGAAACCCGTCGCCCAACAAACGTGCTGGAACATTACGGCCTGATTGACTACGTCAATAAAGATGAGCCTTGCCCTATCGAAGGGATGAGGAAAATTCCGCCGATTAAGGATGTTGATCCGGTTGGCAATTTTGTGGTGAAATACAGCGATGTGGACATAAATAAGCATCTCAACAGCATGAAATACATTGAGCATTTCATCGACCTGTTCGATTTGGAGATGTTCAGGACAAAAGAAATCAGGCGATTTGAAATTAATTATATTGCCGAAGCGCATTATGGTTCGACCATCTGTTTGCTGAAAAAAGAAGAACAGGAAGCTATTTTCACTCTCGAAATGAAAGACGGAGAATCAATAGTGAGCGCTGCAAGAGTAACCTGGGACGAAATTGAACAGAATTAAGAAGCCAATGGGATTAAGGGAAATACTCAGTAGAAGCGAATTTGTCCGCAATCTGGCATTTTACTTTAAAAGTAAAAAAAGAACAAGGAAAAATGCCATAAAGGGTAGCAATAACAAAATTGTGAACCGGGGTCGTTTCTATAAGGTAAATAAAAAAATCTTTGGCGATAACAACTATGTGGAGGTAGATGAATTATCGGCCCTGTCGGATGTAAACATCATGATTAGAGGGAATAACAACCGGATAACAATAGGCAAATCGACCAACATAAACGGAACGTTGTGGATTGAAGGGAGTAATTGCCATATCACCATTGGCAATCGCGTAACCGTTATCAATGCCTCCTTTACCGTTACGGAAGATAACCTGGCGATAACTGTCGGCGATAGCTGTCTGTTTTCTTACGGAATTGAAGTCAGGACAAGCGATTCGCACAGTATAATAGACTTAGCCTCTAAGGAGCGAATCAACCGGGGCGAAAGCATCGAAATTGGCAACCATGTGTGGGTAGGCGTAAAAACCATGCTGCTTAAAGGGGTAAAAATAGGCGATGATAGCGTTATTGGAGCCCAATCTCTTGTAACAAAAGATGTGCCTGCAAACTCAATAGCAGCCGGAAATCCGGCAAAAGTGGTTAAGTCGGACATAACATGGGATATAAATCAAATTTAATTTATACACTATAATAAAATTTAAAAACAAATGGCAGAAATGAATTTTGGAGGGGTTGTAGAAAAAGTAGCAACCCGTGATGAGTTTCCTTTGGAAAAAGCAAGAGAAGTTTTGAAAAACGAAACAATCGCAGTAATTGGCTATGGCGTACAAGGCCCCGGTCAGGCATTAAATCTTCGCGACAATGGATTCAACGTTATCGTTGGACAACGCAAGGGTGGTAAAACATGGGAAAAGGCAGTTGCAGACGGATGGGTACCGGGCGAAACTCTTTTCGACATAGAAGAAGCCGTAAAAAAAGGCACAATTATTCAGTACCTTTTGTCGGATGCCGCTCAAATTGAAGTGTGGCCACGAATCAAACCCTATTTAACAGCAGGCAAAGCCTTGTATTTTTCTCACGGCTTTGGCATCACCTACAAAGAACGGACAGGAATTATTCCTCCGGCAGATGTTGACGTTATTCTTGTGGCTCCTAAAGGTTCGGGCACCAGCCTTCGCCGGATGTTCCTCGAAGGTCGCGGTTTGAATTCAAGCTACGCTATTTTTCAGGATGCAACAGGTCGCGCCAAAGAACGTGTCATTGCCTTGGGTATTGGCGTTGGTTCGGGTTATCTGTTTGAAACAGACTTCAAACGCGAAGTATATTCCGACCTGACAGGCGAACGCGGTACATTGATGGGCGCCATCCAGGGATTACTTTTAGCACAATACGAAGTTCTACGCGAAAACGGACACTCACCATCGGAAGCATTCAATGAAACAGTAGAAGAATTGACTCAATCGCTGATGCCTTTGTTTGCCGAAAACGGTATGGACTGGATGTATGCCAACTGTTCGACAACAGCGCAAAGAGGCGCTTTGGACTGGATGGGACCTTTCCACGATGCTACAAAACCGGTGTTCCAGAAACTGTATAACGAAGTAGCCATAGGCAACGAAGCACAACGCTCAATCGACACCAACTCAAAACCCGACTACCGCGAAAAACTGGAAGAAGAACTGAAAGCCCTTCGCGAAAGTGAAATGTGGCGTGCCGGAGCAGTTGTAAGAAAATTGCGTCCCGAAAATAACTAACCGGAGGCTTACAAAATCCGAATAAAAAAAGCAGGTTGCTCAAAAAAAATGAGTAAGCTGCTTTTTTTATTTGACAATCTGCTGATTCGGGATTGGATTATCGTAGTAAAATTGTATTTTTACAGGGAAAATGTAATTTTACACTAATATGGCAAACGAACGGATAACAGAAGACATAGTACGCGACCATTTTAAAAATGACCCTTTATTCAAAAGCATAAAATTTGAAGAACAGAAGTCGTATAATAAACGGGTTGTTGATTTGTTACAGTCTGCTTCAAAAAGTGGAAAAGGAGTTGGTAAGCCCGAATTTATCCTGTCTTTTCCTGCGGGAAATATGGATTATCTGATTGTTATTGAATGTAAAGCATCATGTGCTAATCACCAAAGTATAAAGCGGGATGTGCCAAAAGACTATGCCGTGGATGGTGTATTGCATTATGCAAAAGCCTTGTCTCCCGAGTTTGATGTGATAGCTATTGCCGTGAGTGGACAGACGAAGCAAGAATTAATGGTTTCGCACTTTATATGGAAAAAGGGAGAACAGACCGCGACAGAAAACAAGGAAGACAAAAGGCTTCTTCCGATCAACAGTTATCTTAAATTATTTAATAACGAACAATTTGCGGATAATCTGCGTAATGTTGATATTATACAGAAAGCGATAACGCTGAATGAAGATTACCAAGCCTATTCTATTACAGAAATGACCCGCTGTACAATGGTTAGCGCTATTCTTTTATCACTTCTTCACGAACCATTTCGCATAAGCTATAAAACTTATTCCACCTCCGAAAGTTTGGGTAAAGCCATGTTGTCGGCCATTGATAATGTATTGACTCAGAATAATACGCTCAATCAAACGTCCATGATTGGAGAGTACAGTAAAATCTTGAATGAGCCGATTTTTAAGCAAGACGTTATCAAACATAAAAATAAAAAGAACCATGAGTCATCAGTAGAAGTTGCTAAACAAATGGTGGAATACTTGCACAACAATGTATATCCCCTCATTGATATGGAACAAAGCGGGTTTGATGTATTGGGTCGATTCTATACGGAATTTATACGTTATGCGGGGAGCGAACAAAGCCAAGGGTTGGTACTTACGCCTGCGCATATTACCGACCTCTTTTGTGATTTAGCTAATTTAACATCCAATGACATTATCTATGACCCGTGTTGTGGAACAGGCGGGTTTTTGATTGCGGGGATGAAACGCATGCTTGAATTGGCAGGCAATGATGACACAAAGAAACAGCAGATAAAAAAATATCAATTAGTGGGAGTGGAATTACGCCCTTCCATGTTTACTTATGCTTGTTCCAATATGATGATGCGTGGCGATGGAAAATCGAATATCTTTTGTGGAGATTGCTTTGCTTTGGCAGGTATGATAAAAGATAACCATAAACCAACTGTCGCTTTTTTGAATCCACCTTACGATGTAGGAACAGCCGGACAGATGCTTTTTATTGAACATGCACTAAATATGGTAGCGCCACAAAATGGAACAGTAGTTGCGATTGTGCAAATGAGTTGTGCCATAAAAAACGAAAAAGAGTTGATGTCCATAAAAAAACGGATATTAGACAAACATCAGTTGAAAGCCGTACTGTCTATGCCTGATGAACTATTTAATCCGAATGCTAGCGTAGTAACCTGTATAATGGTTTTTAAGGCAAGCGAAAAAAATGAAGGTCGCAAAACATGGTTCGGGTATTTTAAAGAAGATGGTTTTGAGAAGCGCAAGCACAGAGGACGTATTGATGCCCGAGGGAAATGGAAAGCTATAAAAAAGAGATGGATAACAGCCTATCATAATTTCGACGAAATATCAGGGTTATCTGTAAAACAAGAGGTTACTCATTTGGACGAATGGTGTGCCGAGGCCTATTTGGAAACGGATTATTCGACACTAAACCAAATGGACTTTGAGAAAAAAGTGAAAGAATTTGCTGCGTTTAAGTTTTTAAATGGGATGGAATAATGAAACGACTGGACGAAATATTCGACATTTGGTATGGGGTTAATTTGGAATTGATTAATTGCGTACAAAAAGAAAATGGAGCGCCTTTTGTTTCGCGGCAGTCAGTAAACAATGGTATTGTCGGTTATGTAGAACCCATTGATATTATACCGAATCCTGCCAATTCGTTAAGCATTGCAGGCAGTGGAAGTGTTTTGGCTACATTCTTCCACGATTACGAATATTATAGTGGTAGGGATGTTTATATCGCCAAGCCGAAGCAACCACTAACAAAATCGCAAATGTTGTTTTATGCTTATGCGATTGAGCAAAACAGGTACCGTTATAATTATGGAAGACAAGCAAATAAAACGCTAAAAAATATAAGAGTACCTTCTCTTGATGAATTGCCCGAGTACGTTAATGCGATTGATATTCAAAGCCCTTTTTCTGAGAAACCTCTTTTGGATGAAAAAATAGCCCTCAATACAAGTAAATGGCAATGGTTTAGGCTGACCGATTTATTTGATGTAGAGCGAGGAACAAGGCTGACGAAAGAATACCGAGAAGATGGGGAGATTCCTTTGATTACCGCTGGATTGGAGAATGAAGGAGTTAACCAATTCATAGGAAATGATGAAATGACACAATATCAAAATCATATCACAATAGATATGTTTGGGAATAGTTTTTTTAGAGATTACGCCTTTTGTTGCGATGATAATATATTAGTATTAAAACAAAAACAGCCAATCATTACAAAATATATTGGAATTTTTATTGCTGCAATTCTACACAGAGACAATTACAAATATGCGTATGGAAGGCAATATCGTCAAAAAAACTTTAAACAACATTTAATCAAACTCCCAACCACCGTCGCAGGTCAGCCCGATTGGTTATTTATGGAAAATTATATCAAATCGCTCCCATTTTCGGGAAGTATCTGACACAAAGAAGAGCTGTTTAAAGCAGGTTGCTCAAAAAAAATGAGTAAGCTGCTTTTTTTTATTTGACAATCTGCTGATTCGAGATTGGATTATCGTAGTAAAATTGTATTTTTGTGGCGTCAAATCAGTTAACGGAAAAATAAGATATAAGCAAATGAGTATGGATGCGATAGATTGGAAGAATTTGTCATTCGGTTACATGAAAACCGACTATAATGTCAGGTCATATTTTAAAGGCGGAAAATGGGGGCCTCTGGAAGCAACCGATTCCGACCAAATCAGCCTTCACATGGCTGCAACCTGCCTTCATTACGGACAGGAAATTTTTGAAGGATTAAAAGCATTTAGAGGGAAAGACGGAAAAATCCGTGTTTTCAGAATGAAGGACAACGCTTTGCGTATGCAATCGTCCAGCAGGGGCATTTTGATGCAGGAATTTCCTGTTGAAAAGTTTGAAGAGGCTGTTATAAAAGCCATTAAACTGAACGAACGCTTTGTTCCGCCTTACGAAAGCGGCTCCTCGTTGTATATCCGCCCATTACTCATCGGCACCAGCGCTCAGGTGGGTGTGAAACCGGCCACCGAATACCTGTTCCTGATATTTGTAACACCTGTTGGCCCTTACTTTAAAGAAGGTTTCAAGCCCACGCCCATTGTTATTTTGAGAAGCTACGACAGAGCCGCTCCGCTGGGGACAGGCATCTACAAAGTAGGCGGGAACTATGCCGCCAGCCTTGTACCGGGCGAAAAAGCGCACGAACTCGGTTACTCGGCCGTATTGTATCTGGATGCAAAAGAAAAGAAATACATCGACGAATGCGGCCCGGCCAATTTCTTCGGAATAAAGAATAATACCTACATCACGCCACAATCCTCCTCCATATTGCCCTCCATCACCAACAAAAGCTTGATGCAATTGGCCGAAGACATGGGAATGAAAGTAGAACGCCGTCAGATTCTGGAAGAAGAACTCTCCAGCTTTGAAGAAGCGGGAGAATGTGGAACAGCAGCCGTTATCACACCCATCGAACGGGTGGATGACCTGGAAGAAAACAAAAGCTTTGTATTCGCGAAAGACGGCAACGCAGGTCCTGTATGCACAAAACTGTACAACAAGTTGCGCGCTATACAGTATGGAGACGAACCGGATCCGTACGGATGGGTAACAGTATTGGACTAAGTGTTTTTTTTGACCTATTTACTTATTATATCTTTTTGATGAGTTCAGAACAAAATCAAATGATTCTCCGAACCGAAGACCTGGTGAAAAAATACAAGTCGAGGACGGTTGTCGATCATGTTTCGATAGAAGTTAAGCAGGGCGAAATAGTCGGTTTGCTAGGCCCTAACGGAGCCGGAAAAACAACCACGTTTTACATGACCGTAGGTTTGGTAATGCCCAACGAGGGGAAAATCTTTCTGGATGACAAGGAGATAACCAAGTATCCTGTTTACAAGCGCGCACAAAACGGCATCGGCTATCTTGCCCAGGAAGCCTCCATTTTCAGGAAGCTATCGGTTGAGGACAATATTCGTGCTGTGCTCGAAATGACAAACACCTCAAAAGAATATCAAAAAGAAAAACTCGAAAACCTTATCGCCGAATTTGGCTTGAGTAAAGTTCGTAAAAATCTGGGAGACAGGCTGTCGGGAGGAGAACGGCGCAGGGCCGAAATTGCCCGCTGCCTGGCCATAAATCCCAAATTTATCATGCTGGACGAGCCCTTTGCCGGAGTAGATCCGATTGCCGTTCAGGATATACAGGAGATTGTTGCTCAACTCAAGTATAAAAATATAGGTATCCTGATTACCGACCACAATGTGGACGAAACATTAAGCATTACCGACAGAGCCTACTTATTGTTTGAAGGACGAGTGCTTTTTCAGGGAACAGCAGAGCAATTGGCTGAAAATGAGATAGTCCGCGAGAAATACTTGGGTAAGGATTTTGAGCTGAAGAAGAGAACTTTTAGCCACATAAAGCAATAGTATAAAAAAAATAATTATCTTTGCAACTTTATGGCGCGCTTGTTAGCAATTGATTATGGCACAAAACGTACGGGTATAGCGGTATCCGACACGCTAAAAATTATAGCAACAGGCTTAACAACCCTACCGTCGAATGAGTTACTTGCGTTCTTGAAACAGTATTTGAACAAAGAACAGGTCGAACTTATTATTGTTGGGGCCCCCAAGCAAATGAATAACGAGCCTTCGGACAATATGAAACATGTTGAAGCTTTTGTGCGAAAACTGAAAAAAGAAATTCCTTCTGTGCCTGTGGCCTATTATGATGAACGATTTACATCGGTCATGGCCCACCGGGTGATGCTGGAAGGAGGACTTAAGAAAACAGACCGGCAAAACAAGGCTCTGGTTGACGAAATAAGCGCCGTTATAATATTACAAGGCTATATGGAGAGTTCATTGTATATGAATAGCTCAAACTCAAAACTGTAACATGATTTTACCTGTATATATATATGGACAGCCTGTTTTGCGGAATCCTGCACACAAGATAACACCGGATTACCCCAAACTGAAAGAGCTTATAGACAATATGTTCGAGACGATGTACAACGCAAATGGTATAGGACTTGCCGCCCCTCAGGTAGGCTTGGACATCCGGTTGTTTGTCATTGACCTGGAACCTTTAGCTGAAGATGATAACCGGTTTGCCAATTTTAAAAAGGTATTTATTAATGCCCGCATACTCGAATTTTCGGACGAAACAGAATCGCTGGAAGAAGGGTGTTTGAGCCTTCCGGGCATAAACGAATTGGTTATAAGACCAAAAAAAATTAAGATAAATTATTTTGACGAAAATTTTGTTGAGCATACCGAAGTTTACGCCGATTTCTTCGCCCGTTGTATTCAACACGAATACGACCACATAGAAGGAACTGTTTTTACAGATAAAGTATCGGGTATCAGAAAACAATTAATTAAATCGAAACTGAATAATTTTATCAAAGGCAAAGTAAAATGTTCATATAGAGTAAAAGCATTATCGAAATAATATTTATTAAAAAACTATGAAGAATAGAATATGCTTATTTTTGGTATTATTTGCTACTTTTTTCGGATCTTGCGTAACCCCAAAAGATACGAATTATTTGCAAGATATAAAAAAGGGTTATCCGAAAGAGGATGTTGCCCCTGCCGATTATAAAATAATACCGGGTGATCAATTATTACTGTCCGTTTACACACTGAAAGAAAGTACACGAAGCTTGTTCGCCATATACTCGGCAAATATCAGTTCATTGAATAGCGGAAATATAGGAGTAACTGCAGTAGGGAGCGGGGGCGGAGTAGCTGACTTGCCCAACAACGTTTTGAATGTATATTCGAACGGAACAATTAATATTCCCTACATCGGGCGTATTGAAGTGCAAAATATGACTGTGTTTGAAGCAAAAAAGGCAATAGAAGATCAATTTAGAGTCTTTTATCCCGATGTATCGGTAGATATAGCGTTGCGAAACCGGTCTTTCTTTGTTTTGGGAGAAGCCGGATCAAGCTCGATACAAATGACAAGTATGCGAATGACCATTTATCAGGCCTTGGCTCTATCGGGAACGATTACTCCTTATGGGAACAGAGCAAATGTTAAAATAATAAGGCAAACGGCCTCGGGAACAGAAGTTAAAACCTTTGATTTGAGGTCGAAAGATATTGTTGATTCGGAGTATTATTACATACAACCGAATGATGTAATCTATGTTCAACAAATGCAACGCAGATTTTGGGGAAGTATAACCTCTTTCACTTCCATTTTTGGATTTATTACAGGGCTGGCAGGAATGATAACTTTGATTGTAAAATTGACAAAATGACAACATTAATGTATAAAAAATACCTGAATAAACTATTTTTACTGGCAGGAATAGTTGGACTGATTTCATCGTGTATCTCTCCGAAAGAAACAAATCTTTTACAGCCGGATGAAAAGCCATATTACTCGGTAAAACCTTATGAAGATTACAAGATACAGGTCTATGACGAAATATATTGTACTATTCTGACCGACAATACCGACTTTATGGAAGAATATCAACAAGCATATTCGAGCATTATAACCACTACCAGCGGAGGGGGTTCTCAGCAAACATCGTACATTGTGTCGAGCAGCGGATACATTTCCATCCCACTTTTTGGCAGTATAAAAGTAGAAGGACTCACCGTTTCCGAAGCAGAAACTGCCATCCAAAAAGAAATGAAAAAATCTTACCCCGATGCAGAGGTGAGAGTCAGGTTAAGAAACAATTCTTTCTACGTTGTTTCGGGGGGCAAAAATGGTATGTATCCGATATATAAAGATAATATGACCATTTATCAGGCCTTGGCCATATCGGGAAACATTTCCGATGAAATAGATTTGAGTAAAATTAAGATTATCAGGTTAAATGAGGATGGTGCATCCAGCACTGTCAAAACATTTAATTTAAGAACCGAATCGGTTATCGAATCCGAATTTTATTATATCAAGCCCAATGATTTAATCTATTATACAACAAGCGGCAGTTCATTCTTTAAAGTAAGATCTTTTACCGCATTGTTCGCTACAATTCTTACACCGGTAACATTTTTAATAACGATGCTTGCATTTGATTTTAAATAAAAAGAAGAAAGAGTAAAATATATGGAACAAAATACAAGGACAAATGAACTTAACGACCCTTATTTGGAAGAGGTTCAGGCAAACACGAGGTTCTCATTCGATTTTATATTGTGGTTTTACCGTATCCTCAAATATTGGTATCTGTTCGTCATCTCGTTAATCGTATTTTTGGGATATGCCTATATAAAGAATAAATCGTGGAAGCCCTCGTATATTACTTCAGCCGTATTGATGATTGAGTCGAGAGGGAGCAATATTGGTCTGAATAATAATGCGGTTAACTTTGGAAGTATTGTTCGTAACTCTGTTAACCAGAAGATGATGCTTACCTCGCACGACATGATTGCCCGGACTGTTGCAAAATTGCCGCAATTGCGGATAAATTATTTTACAAAGACAAAGTTCAGGACGGAGAATTTGTATGGCTATACACCTGTCGAAATAGAATACAATTTTGTCGCTCCCAGCGCATACGATATAAGTGATTACAAAATAGAACCTATTGATTCCGAGAAATGTAGAATATCGTATGAAGCAACCGAAACTGTCCCGCCATTTTCGATGGACATCCCGTACGGGCAGTTTGTTCAGGAATCGAGGTTTTTTATTAAAATAAAGAAAACGAACAGATTCACTTCCAATTTTCAGCCTTTCTATTTCCGGTTTGTACCCGAAGGAGAATTGATGAACAGGTATCAGGGAAGGGTATATACCTACGAAATGGCGGAAGGGTCTTCGGCGCTGTCGGTTAAGGTTGTAGGAGATAACTCGAATCAGGATGCCGAATTTTTGAGCACATTGTTCAAAGAGTTTCAAGAATATAACTTGTCTTTGAAAAATGAGGCGGCAGACAATACGATAAGGTTTATCGACAGGCAATTAAAGATCATAAACGATTCGTTGCAAGTAGCAGAAACTACTCTCCACGATTTTCAGGAAAGAACCGGAATCTATAAAGTTGAATCGGGGGAAGACAGGCAAAAAATGAATGAGACCCTGACGCGTTTGGGCGAAATGAAAGCCAGGGAGAATTCAATTCTCCTGTTAACAGAAATCATAAATAATACAATACGCAAGGATGAAGAACTTGTTGATCCGGCTTCGCTTGGTTTAGACCAGGAAGTGGGGAAAACCAATTTATCGACACTTGTAACGGAGTACAATATTCAACTTGCGAAAATGCGGGGTATGCCCGAAGTGCATCCATCATACTACAGTTATGCAGATAAATTGAATGGTATGAGGATAAAAATTCTCGAAGGATTAAAAACCCTTCAAGGTAAAATGCAAGCCGAAAAAGAAACATTGAGAGCCGACTCGGCACAATTGGGGACTTACCTGGCCGTATTACCGGCACAGGAAAGGGAATTTTTGCAGTACCAGCGGGATTATACGGTGAATGATGCGTATAGTACCTATCTGATTAATAAAAAGTATGAAGCATCGCTTCAGAAGGCATCGAATGTTCCCGACAATTATGTTTTGGAAGCTCCCCGCCCGAATAATGCTCCCACAAACGAAAAAGAAAAGGAGAACACCTTTCTGCTATATTTTCTGGTAGGCTTAGCGCTTCCTTTAGGCTTTATCATTTGTAAGGAAGAATTGTTCAACTTTTCTATATCAACCAAAGAAGAATGCGAAAAAATATCGGGACTGCCGGTAATTGGTACGATAGAAAATATCTCGAAGAAGATGTCGAACACGGCTGTTTTGGTTAAGAATTTTCCCAAATCGAGTTTTGCCGAGTCGTTCCGGAATATGCGAATCAGGATAGAATACCTGGCACAAAAAGAACAATCTATTTCGCTGCTGGTTACATCGGCTGAGCCTGCTGACGGAAAAACTTTTGTCGCTGCAAATATGGCATCGGTTTATCAGTTGACAGGAAAGAAAGTGATACTTATCGACTTCGACCTTCGACGCCCTTCGGTTGCTAAAAACCTTGGCGTACACTCCAAGAAAGGGGTCTCTAATTACCTGATAGGACAGGTATCGCTGGACGATATTGTTATTACACATCCCGAGTTTGGTTTTGATATAATCGCAGCCGGAACGCTGCCTCCTAATCCCAGCGAGTTGATAAAGACAAAAAGGACGAAAGAATTGATAACGTACCTCAAGTCAAATTACGATTTTGTGATTATCGACTGTAGCCCGATTGGCTTGGTTTCGGATGCCTACATTTTATCGCGCTTTGTTGATACGGTATTATTCGTTGTTCGTAGAGGAAAAACAAATAAATCCTTCCTGAAGAGTGTTGTTTCGCAGGTAAAAGATGACGGGCTCGACCGTTTTGCCCTTGTCTTCAACGATGTTAAAGGACGAGAGGGCTATTACGGAACATCGCGTTATTACGGAGACAAATCTTATTACCTGAAGCGAAATTCTTATTATCACGACGATTATTTCGAAAAATAAAAAAACATAAAAAGAGAGACTTGAATAGCCTCTCTTTTTTGTTCTATGCCGGGAATTCATATATTTGCCCATTATTCGATAAATCCATGATGAAGAAACAGTTATTCTCGCTATATATTTTGCTGGTTATCAGTCTCTCTTTGTTTAGCCAGATCAATACCGACAGGGTGATGATTATTGGGCGAAATGCCTTGTATTATGAAGATTACGTTCTGTCGATACAATACTTCAACCAAGTAATCAAGGCGAAGCCCTACTTGTCCGAACCTTACTTTTACAGGGCAATTGCCAAGTTTTATCTCGAAGACATAAAAGGAGCGGAAGAAGACTGTACGCTATCGCTCGACCGTAATCCGTTTTTTACGAACGCCTATCAATTACGCGGAGACGCGCGCCTGAATCTGGAAGATTATGACGGCGCCATCCAGGACTACCAAAAAGCCCTGGAATACTCGCCCGATAATAAATTTGCCCTCATCAATACCGGTGTGGCCAACATCCACAAAAAAGAATATGAGCTGGCCGAAAAAGAACTGAACGAACTCGTGCGGGCATACCCCAATTATACCGAAGGAATTTTGGTGCGGGCATCCATGTTTGCCGAAAAAGGAGACACAATTAAAGCCCTAGAGGACTACAACAGGGCCATAGAAACCAATAAATATTTCTATCCGTCTTATTCGATGCGCGGGCTGCTGTATTATGGACAAAAGAAATACGCCGAAGCGCTGGCCGATTTGAACGAGGCCATCCGGCTCGATCCGGTTCCCGTGGGCAATTACATAAACCGCGGATTGATTAAGTATGCCAAAAAAGATTTCAGGGGCGCAATGGAGGACTATGACAATGTGATAGACAAAGAGCCCAACAATATTATTGCACGCTTCAACCGGGCCCTGTTGAGGTCGCAGGTGGGAGACGATAACCGCGCCATAGAAGACTTTGATTTGGTCATTCAGCACGAACCCGACAACTACATTGCCTACCTTAACCGCGCCTTGCTGAAACAAAATATTGCCGACCACAAGGGCGCCTTGTCAGACCTGAACATTGTACTGGCCGAATACCCCGATTTTTATCAGGGATTTTATATGAGGTCGGAGATGAAACGCCGCCAGAACGATTTGAAGGGCGCTGAACGGGATTATTTATATGCACTGAACGAGGAGAACAAAATAAAAAAGCAAACCCTGAAAGGGGATGCTAAACCCAACAGCAAGGAGGACGCCGATAAGGATGAGGACGTCAAGACAAGGGAAAAATCGGATAAGGCCATCGAGAAGTTTAATTTACTGGTGGTTGCCGATACCGACGAACAACAGAAGAATAAGTATAAAAGCGAGGCGAGGGGACGAATACAAGACCGTCAGGTGAAGGTGGAACTGGAGCCTAAGTTTGTTGTTTCTTACTACGAGAAACCCGACAATATAAAAGGCTTTGTCCATTTTAGTCCCGCCCTCGAAAATATGAACAGGAAGAACATCCTGAGCCGGAAGCTGGTTCTGACAAACAGCGAAATACCGTTGACCGAAGAGCAAATAGAGGTTCATTTTGCATCAATCAACGAATTTTCTAAACTGATAGATGAGCATCCCGATAATGCGGATTTCCATTTTGGCAGGGCGCTCGATTATATGCTGGTTCAGAACTTCAGCAATGCCATCGAAGACCTGAATGAGGCCATTAGAATTGACCCCCGGTTTATTTTAGCGTATTTCAATCTGGCGATTGTATATACCAAACAACTGGAAATGAAAGAGTACATGCCCGAATACGAAACCATAAATCCGGTACTGAAACTGGATAAACAAAAAAATGGCGGCAACCCGGCGCAACCCTCCACGGCCTTATCTTCCAAACTGAATCCCGATAAGAAATTGTACGAATACGAACTGATTGTCAATAACTACAACAAAGCGCTGGAGTTGAATCCCGACTTTGTATATGCCTACTACAACCGGGCCGAGATACGCTCCATGCAAAGAGACTTCCGCGCCGCAGTACTCGACTATAACGAAGTAATAAGAAGAGAACCCAACTTCCCCGATGTCTATTTCAACAGAGGCCTGGACCGCCTGCAACTGGGCGAAAAAGACAAAGGCCTGTCCGACCTGCGGAAAGCCGGAGAGCTTGGAATACTGAACGCTTATAATATCATTAAACGGATGACGGAGTAGGTTGGTTCTGTGTTTTAGTCTCGCAGAGGACGGCGCTAAATGCCCATTCGCGGCAGCGAGCGTATGCCATACGCCCCTACGGGTAAAATGGACAATAAAACCTCATTTTCACCTAATTATAGACACAAAACAACCTCAGCATCAGTATGTTATAATAAATAACCCGACCTCATTACCCCATTTATTTTACACTAAATTTTCGTGCCGTAGGTACGAGATGCAACATGGCGTGCCTAACGGCACGCTACTACGGCGGGGAATAGCTTTTCTACCAACATTATGTTCCTAACGGAACAAGGGAAACATGACTTAGGGATTGACGGTCAATTTTCCCTGCCAAGCCACGCAGGTGGCGACAGTTATTTTTACGACAATTGTCCGCAGGACATCCATATCAATAGGAAAATAGCATTCCAATTCGCCATTTTCCCCGTAGGGGATACACGGAAACGATGAATGTCCTACGGACAATATTGTGGAGGATTAAACTGTTTTCTATTGATATGTAAGCCCTACGGACTAGATTTCGAGGGTTAAACACAGGGTTTTGCTGGTGAGCCGTGAGCCGAATAAACCAAAAAAGCTGCCCGAAATTATTTGGGGCAGCTTTTCTGTTTATTATCTCAGGTTTATTTGAATGACTTGAATATTGGTTCTATCATTGCATCGTAAGTTGGTTTTTCGTCTGCGCTGTATCTCAGCACGGCGGTAACCACTTTCCCGTTGGAGATGATAGTCTTTTGGTAGAAAATAATTTGTCCTGATCTTATTCCGGCGAGGGTGTAGTTGGTGGTTCCGAACGTTTTATACGATATTTCGTAACCGCTTTTGTAGGCTGTATCTTCGTCAAATAGCGGCTGCAAATTGAGCGCTTCACCTTCAACCGGAGTAACACGTGTATCCAGATATACGCGCAAGTCGGCCATTCCGTTTTCCGATTTGAATACTTGTCCGTTTCCGTTATCCAATACTTCATCGGGGAAGAGCGATTCGCTCGGATAGCTAATGCAAAATCCGTTGATTTCGTTACAGTATTTACCGGCAGATACCGTTCTTGTTGAATCCTGGCCGGAAGCTTCGCCGGCGTTCTTTTTCGAATCACAACTTGCTGTTGCGAAAATAATGCCTGCTATCAGGCTGAGAAAAGTGATCTGTTTCATTTGTTGTTTATTTTTTGTTGCAATTAAATATTTTTCAATTTCCCTATCTGTAATAGTGACAAATATAGCGGTTATTTATATAACAGGGAAATCAAATCAAACAAAATCGTATCTTTACGAAAATATTTTTAAACTTGTTTTGAAATGCAATTGCTTGAACCCCAAAATTGGGAAGATTATGAATTAATTGACTCGGGAGATTTCGAAAAACTCGAACGGTTTGGAAAATACATTGTATGCCGCCCCGAACCTCAGGCTGTTTGGGAAAAGACAAAACCCGATAGCGAATGGACGAAGCTGGCAGATGCCGCTTTTAAACGGGAAAAAGGCAAATCGGCTCAGGATGAAAGTGAACGGGGTAATTGGACACAAAAAGAGAAAATGCCCGACCAGTGGTTCATCAACTACCGCTACAAAGAGATGAAACTCAAGTTCCGACTTGGGCTCACGGCTTTCAAGCATGTTGGCCTTTTCCCCGAACAATCGGAAAACTGGAACTATATATACGACACCATAAAATCGTTCAACACCGTTGATGAGCCAAAGGTCCTGAACCTGTTTGCCTATACGGGAGGCGCTTCGTTGGCAGCCAAGAGCGCCGGAGCAGACGTTACCCACGTCGATTCTGTCCGGCAAGTGATTACCTGGTCGAGGGAAAACATGGAAGCATCGGGCCTGGATAATATCCGCTGGATTGTAGAAGACGCATTAAAATTCTGCCGCCGCGAAGTAAAACGCCAGAAAAAATACAACGGCATAATCCTCGATCCTCCGGCTTACGGGCGCGGCCCCGGTGGCGAAAGATGGATACTGGAAGAAAACATTGCCGATCTGATGCGCCTCTGTCGCGATTTACTGCACAACAAAGACAGTTTTCTGATAATCAACCTCTATTCGATGGGATTTTCGTCCATCATAGCCGAAAACCTGCTAAAAAATTACTTCCCCGAAGTAAAAAATCCCGAATATGGCGAACTGCTAATCCCCGAAAAATCGGGAAAATGCCTGCCTTTGAGTGTTTATGCCCGATTCAGGAAATAGCAGCTCCATGCCAATAAATAGTAATATTTTCTTTTTCGGACTTGTGTAATTGAATAAAAAGCAGTAATATTGCATCCGGTTTTGAGATTGACTCTCAAATTAGGTCCTATAGCTCAGTTGGTCAGAGCATCTGACTCATAATCAGGGGGTCCTTGGTTCAAGCCCAAGTGGGACCACAACTTATGTATCTAAAGCCCTTGTAAGTAAACAACTTGCAAGGGCTTTGACTTTTGGGAGACCAAACGAGGCTCAATGATGGGATTTTGGAAATATTTTAAAAGCCGCCGCACAGTTTCTACACCATGCGGCGGCTTGCCTTATAATTGTTTAGCTACTTGCTACTTAACCAGCGCCTTGCTGTTTATAACGCTGCCGTCATCATAAACCGTGCGCCTGATGACAAAGCCTTTTGCCGTTGCCGAAGCCGGTTTTCCGGTCAGGTCGTAATAGCTTTCGGAAACGATGGCTTTGGCGCCGGCAATGTTGCCTATACCGGTGCTTGTCCGGGTTACCGTTACCGTCGTTGCTTTCACTGTTGCCCAATTCGCAGGATTTGCCGTCGAGCCGTCCGCCATAACGATTTCCCCGTCGCTGTCTGTAACCAGACAGCCGTCGCCGGATACATCATTGGTGCAGGAGAAGGCGCCGACGATAATCGTTACCTTGCCGCCGCTCGAAGACGTTATTGCGTTGTCTTGGCCGGTGTAGGAGCCGCTTTCGACGATTAGCTCGCTGAAATACACGTTAATGTTGACACCAGTGGTGGCGCCGTTTTTAAACGTAACCTTTCCGGCGTATATTGTAATTTCGCCATTGTCGAGGGTCTTACCGCCGAAATCTATCGTATAGGTTTTACTATAGAGTAGGGAAGCGCTTTGCCCTAGTAGGTTTACGTCCTGCAGCATCGTTATTGTGCCGCCGGTGTCTTCCAGGTTTTCAACTGCTTCTTCCAGCGTTGCGTATATAGTCGGGCTGTTGCTGATGGCGAAGTTGTCGTTAGGGCCAAGACCGCCTTGCGCGTGCGCCGTTGCAGGCAGAAAGAGAAAGAAAAGAAAGGCGAAGACAGTAACCGCCCCGCAATTTGCGCATCTGTACGACAATTTGTACGGGTTATAACCGCTCTGTAGCCGTGTTGTTGATTTTTTGTTCATCCAATTCATGTTTACATTGTTTAAATTTAGAAACTGTTTAAAATTTATTCGTCAAATTTTACAGGAAGATGAAATAAAATGTTCGTTTAATTTTATCGCTATGAAACAAGAAATTTAAACATTGAGTTTTTGTGTTTCTTCGGCGTATAACAACACGAAAGCCGTGCCGGAACGAATCCGGCACGGCTTGTGCATATAAGTTTTACCACCCTCTAACTCATTGAAATATAGGCGTTTACCCCCCCCCGCAAGGATTATAACACTCTGAATCAGAGCATTATAAGAGTGCATAACAGCGGGTATATTTTCAGGATAAACTGTCATATTACTAATTGTTAACCTATGCCGCAAAGGTAAGAAATGTTTGGAAAATAGCCAAATAAATTTACAAAATTGCAGGTGGCAAACGCATGAAAAAAGTCTTTCGGACTTTTTTTTGCCAATGGTCGTGGCACGCCACGACCCTATAACTCGAAACTTTGAACTTTGAACCTTGAACTAGTTCCAACCAACTTATCAAACGGGGCTTAAACATGCCGAAGGAATGGAAACAGGTTGAGTCGAAACGGCTTCTTTTCTAATCGCGCTGGCGGCTAAAACCGTATTTTTCAGGTACTCATATTCCAGTTGAAAACATTCGGCGAATTTTGAATCGTCTCCCAAGTCGTTTTCTATTTGTTTTGTCGTCCATAACCGGCCATGCAACGAATCCAGCTTTTCTATTTCACTTTCGTCTTCGATAATTGAAGCGAATAAAAATATCAAGCGTTTAGTGTTCTCATTCTCAAACGTATATTTCAACAAGAACCTGAATGGTAATTCCTTGCCCAAAGAGCGGACGATGCTGTTTTTTACGGCCAGATTAATTTCGTGCTTAAACAGCATATACTTTTCAAAGGGATGGTCAAGCGCACCCGGGTCGAGTATATCGTTTGCTTCCCTGTCTTGCAAATATATTTTGCCATTGCAAACAAGCGCTACCCTGACAATTGGATGAAGAAATTTGTTTTTCATCTGAACAGTTACCGATTTGGCAATTTTTCCGGTAACTTCCCCCCGCTCATTTACAATTGGTATCCAGTCTTCCTTCTTGAGTTTGGTGGCAATGGCCTTAATTTTTATATGTTCGTACAGCATAATAGCCACTATCCCTGTTACAGGAACCCCAATAAAAATGTAAACATCATCCGATTGGGGAAGCAGCCTGTCGTTCAGAAATTCATAAACCGAGGCGACGAATATGTGCAACGTAAAGAAGTATTGTGTAAAGGTGGCCAGTTCGAGAAAATCGTTGAAAAAGATTTTTCCGCCGGTACTATTCTTGTACATGTAATGCCTGATATGCGGCTTGTATATCTTTATTATCATCAGTATGCAAACAGCAAATATTTCGGGTACAATCATGTATATGTTATCAGAAAGAAACCACTCATTCGACAACATCCACACAATGAGCGATAATGTGAGCGCAATGAAAGAGACAATAAACATAATGCTGGTTGTTGATGTCTTGAGGAATAGCTTTACGATTATTTCGGCAACAGCAGCAAATAGCAGTGAATATATTAACGAAATTTGTATAGTTGTCGAGGTGCACAACAGGAGGTATAGTGCAAAAGGGAATAACCCCAAGCAAGGGTTCATTAAATATTTTTTAATCTTACTACTAAACATAACATTTATTAAAATCGTACAGATAGATTTATCTGATATATAACTTTCTAATTTTCCTGATAGAAATAAAACAAACAGAATACGGTGTTTGTTCGCTCTATATTTATCTTTTTTGCGTTAAATGTGTTAAAATGGCGAAGCTTAGCGGAAAATATTCCGGTTGTATTGATTATTTTTGCTAATTTTCAGCTGTTTTATATAACTGGTAGAAAACGGTCGAAGGCGCATATTTATTGTGTAGAATAGGAAGAAATTCTATATACCTCTCAAGGCAAAGGCATATTTACAGGACAAACCTTGAAAATTTTTAGTACTACTATTACGGATGAGATTCCTCCCTTTGGTCGGAATGACTCACCTATTGGCGGTTTAAGAGATGAGGAAGCGGCGGCTTTGCCGCCGCTTCCTCATCTCATCTCTCCAAAAAGGAGACAGTCATTCCGACCAAAGGGAGGAATCTCCTGCTCATATCAGCAACTTTACCGAAAGGCATAAGCCGTAAAATTTTTCATGCATTTGCCCAGGCATATTTAGCATATCCGTCAGGAGGCTGTGTCATAAGTAGATTTATAGAAAATGGTTAATGCCATAAATCCCGAAAAACAATGTTTCTGTATCAAGCTACTTTCCTCGTAAACTTCTTGCGTAATAATGATGCTAAAATATTCAGCACAAGCACTATGGCAACCAGCGCCAAAGCCGTTCCGTATGCGATTGGACGCGAGGATTCGATGTCGGTTCCGCTTGTTACAATAACGTACAAATGGTAGGGAAGCGCCATCACCTGGTCGAAAATGCCGGTGGGTAGTTTGGGTAAAAAATAGGCGGCAACGGTAAACAGAATGGGGGCTGTTTCGCCCGAAACCCTGCCGATAGAAAGTATCAGTCCGGTGATGATATTGGGGTATGCCATTGGCAGCACCACCCGCCAGATGGTTTGTAATTTGCTTGCTCCCAGCGCCAAGCTGCCTGTGCGATAGGAATCGGGAACGGCTTTGAGGGCTTCTTCGGTCGTGCGGATAATCAGGGGCAAGATGAGCAGGCCCAAGGTTAACGAGCCGGCGAGAATAGAATCGCCAAAGCCCAAGGTATTGACAAATAACGCCATGCCGAACAACCCGAACACAATAGACGGAATGCCCCCCAAGTTGTTGGTCATCACACGGATGAATTTCACTATCCAGCCATTGCCCGCATATTCGTTCATGTAAATCGCCGACATCACCCCAAACGGGAATGCAAGCGCCATGCTGCCGATAACCAGACAAAGCGTACCGACAATAGCCGGAAAGATGCCGCCGGAGGTCATCCCCTCGGTAGGAGCAGTGGTCAGAAATTCCCAACTGATAACGCCGATGCCGTTGTAAATAATGAATCCCAATATTCCCAGGAGAATGGCTACTACCAATAATCCCAGCGCCCGAAAGGTGATGAAGGCTATTTTTTGTGATGTTCTTTTGTTCATAATTACATTCCTTTCCCTTGTTGCCGTTTTGAAATAAATTCTGCTGACAGGCTGATTATCATAGTCATGGCGAAAAGGATAATGCCCAACAGAAATAATGCCTGATAATGTGTCCCTCCCGAAGGCGTTTCGCCCAGTTCTGCCGCAATAGTCGCCGGAATAGTCCGTACCGACTCGAAGAGAGTGTGAGGCATAACAGCTGCATTGCCCGTAACCATGAGCACCGCCATCGTTTCGCCGATAGCCCGGCCAATGCCCAGCACCACAGCAGCTACAATGCCCGAAGAAGAGCAGGGGAGTACAACCCTGTAAATGGTTTGCCAGGGCGTGGCGCCCAAAGCCAGGCTTGCTTCCCGCATGGTTCGCGGCGTATTGCGCATGGCATCTTCGGCTACGGTAATAATGGTTGGCAACGCCATGATGGCCAATATTACACTGCCCGCGAAAGCCGTTTCGCCAACAGGCAGCTGAAGCGTTTTTTGAATAAATGGAACCAGCACCACCAATCCGAAAAAGCCATATACCACCGATGGAATACCTGCCAGTAGTTCAATGGTGGGTTTCAGTATTTTGCGTGTATGCTCGTCTGCCAACTCCGAAAGGTAAACAGCTACCCCTAATCCCAGGGGTAAAGCTATCAATATGGCAAAAAGGCTGACCCACAACGTTCCCAAAACCAAGGGAAGCGCCCCGTATTGAGGAGCAGGCGTGGCGGTGGGTTGCCACTCTTGTCCACCGAAAAAATCGGCGACCTGAATCGTTTCCGAAAGCAAGACCTTTATTAATGGAGAATGGAGAGTTGAGAATGGAGAATTTTCTTTGGGCAGGTATTTTTCGGGAAGAAACGCTATTATAGTGGGATTTTCGTTAATGACCTCGCCTAATTTTTGCGGAAGCAAAGCATAATCTTCACCCAATTCCTCATCGGAATAGCTATTGAAGATTTCCTCGAAGCGGAAAATCATGATTTCCTCGTCCCGACCGCCGACCTCTTTCCAATTTGTTATTTCGGAATCGAAGATGCGTTTGATTTGCTGCGGGTTAAGTTTCTCTACGGTGTTTGTTGGATGAACGCAAAGCGCATAGCCTTTCTCTACTGCCGGATTGTTGAATAAACCCAATCCTTCTTTGAATAGAAAAATGATAATCAGTAAAATAGCAAGGGTGGTGATGCCTCCACTCAGGGTAAGCATCACCTCCACAACGCGTTCTGCGATTCGTCTTAATTTTCTCATCTTATGGTAATAAAGCCAACTTCTGTATTGATTTTTTGTCCTTCGTCCGATAATACATAGTCGATAAAGGGTTTCACTTTCTTTTCCGATTTCAGCTCATAGTAGTAAAACAATGGGCGGACAATCGGGTAGGTTTTGTTTTTGGCATTGGCTATCGACGGCTCTACAAAGGTTTTTCCCTGGTCGTAGGAAACATGAATGGCTTTCACCGCCTTGTTCAGATACGCCAGTCCCACATAACCAATAGCTCCATTCGTCTGACTAACCGACTGAATAATAGCGCCCGTAGCAGGTAAGCTCATGATGCCGTTCAGGTAGTTCTTGTTTTTGAGTACGCTCTCCTTAAAAAACTCGTAGGTACCCGATGAGGTTTCGCGCGAATAGGGGATGATTTTCAAATCGGCTCCACCCAACTCTTTCCAGTTCTTTATTTTTCCGGTGAAAATACCCTCCAATTGTTCGCGGGTGAGGTTACTTACCTTGTTGCCGGGGTTCACCACAATGGCCAAGGCATCGTAGGAGGCAATTACCTCTTTCACTGTTTTTCCGCCTTCTTGCATCTTCTGCTTTTCGTCAAATTTTATTTTTCGCGAAGATTGGGCAATGTCGGTAGTGCCCTCAAGCAAGGCCGAGATGCCTACGCCACTTCCGCCGCCGGTTACAGTAAGCGTTTGCGAAGGATTCTTTTTCATAAAACTTTCGGCTTCTTTTTGCGACAAAGGCAACATGGTGTCCGAACCTTTGATTTTTTGAGCCTGTATGCCGAATGATATACTCAACAATAGGATGCTTGTTAAAATTAACTGTTTCATTTCCATTTATTTTAAATTGATTATTTGTTCTGTTTTTACACTACAAAATTGGGCTTATAATGATACATAGCAGGCACAATCCTGCTACATTTCTGTTACAATTTTCCGTTAGAATTTATATTGCAGGCGCAAGGTGAGCACATTGTCTTTGCGGTCGTTCTTGTATTTATCAATCGCCTGGCTTGTTTCGTTTTTGTTCAGCTCGTAGAAAGCCGTCAATTTCACGTTGGCGCTTGCTCTCCATAAAAGCCCGAGGCCAAAGGTATTGACGGCAATGTCGCCTTCAGTTTTAGCCTCATCGCCCGAAAGTTTCGTGTTTGGGTCATACCAGTCGTATTTCAGTACGGCAGAAAAAGGTAGTTGTGCAATATCTTGCACAAAAACAACGTAGCCACCGGAAAAACTGCGGTTATAGGTATCAATAGCCGGCAAAGCGGAGGCGTTAGGGCTTTTGCTGTTGCCTTTCGCGGCAGGTTGCTCACCAAAGAGGTATTCTCCTCGCAATTGTGTCATACCAAAAGCGCCGGCAAAGCTCAACTGCGCATCCAAGCCCATGTATTCCCGTTTGGCAAATCTGCCTTTGTTAGCGGCATCGTCGTTCAGCACAAACTCCTTGCCGTCAATCGAATAAACCTTGTCCGTTCCCTGAAAGAGGCCGCCATTATAGTACGACACACCGCCACCGATTTTCAAATCGCTACCAACAATTTTAGCAGCAGACAGGTGCCCGATAAAGTCCAGGCGACTGTCGGTTTCCTGCTTGATACCGTTACCGGCAAACAGTCCGGCTTCGAGTTTGAGGATATTCCAGGGCGAAGTTTTGTCGGCCTGCAAGGTAAGAGAAGCGCCCAAGTCCCGCTCTTCGGGAAACAGCGTTTGGAAGATGGTCGAACGTTCGGGCGATTCGCGCCGGGAAGACGAAAAGCTGATTTCGTCGCCAAACGGACGGTCGAAAATACCAGCTTTCAGCACGCTTGTGCCCAACCAAGGGTCTTTTACGGCCAGGAAAACATCTTTGAACGCAATCCCTTTTTCGGTAAAATCGGGTTGAAAGGTTGCAGAAACAAGGCCTTCTTCATACACAAACTTGATGCGTCCGCGACGAACGCCGAACCGGTTAAACGATTCCTCCGGATTTTCGTTGGCTGTGCCCGATTTCAACGAGGCATCCTGTTCTCCCCACAGATACTGTGCTTGAACATAGCCCGATACCTTGAATTTTTGGAGTTTCTTAACGGCATCTTCGAGTGTTTGGGTCTTTTGTTCCAGTTTTTCCACCGGCGTCAGTTCCGGCTCTTCGAGTTGTGCAAAAGCTGTTGTCATTACCGACAGGCAGCAAAATAGCGTTGCAATACATTTTTTCATACATCATTTTTTAAAATTACTACTTTGAAATTATTGACGATGCAAAAATACTGCAACAGTATTACACTGTACCTGCATTTTGGTTACAAAAATGTTTATTATGGAAACGTAATGGAAATCCTCCTTTTTTGATATTTATTCTATCAAAAAATGAATCGCCATTTTCTCATTACGAAAAATTTCGTAACGAAGTTTTTCGTAATGATTTTTTTTTTTGTAACTTTGTTGCGTAAATCTTAGAATAGGAACGTGATGGAAAATCCCTTTAAATTTGGATCTATCGTTGATAATAAACATTTTACCGACAGAATAAATGAGCAACAGGAAGTCCGGCAGGCGCTGAACAGCAGCAACCATCTGATACTGATTAGCCCTCGCCGTTTTGGCAAAACGAGTTTGATTGAAAAAGTTACCGCCGAGATGGAACGCCCTGTGATTTCGCTCGATTTGCAACTGGTTACCGGTATTACCGACTTTGCGGCGCAGTTGCTGAAACGAGCGCTTAACATCAATACCTTGGAAAAAGTGAAGCGACTCATCGCCGCTTTCCGCATTGTGCCAACCATAGAACTTAATCCCTTAACTAACAACCTCGAAATTTCGTTTCATCCATCTGTAAAAGAAAGTTTTACAACACTTGAGGACGTCTTTAATCTGATTGAAAAAACAGGCGAGAAAGGCAAACGCCCGATTGTGGTTTTGGACGAATTTCAAGAAATTGTTTCGCTGAATAAAAATCTACCAAAGCAGTTACGCTCTGTTATTCAGCATCATAAAAATGTGAATTACGTATTTTTGGGCAGTTTAGAGTCAATGATGAAAGCCATTTTTGAAACAAAAAAATCGCCGTTTTATCATTTTGGCTACCTTATGCAACTTCAAAAAATTCCGTACAATGATTTTCACGAATATCTGACAAAACGACTGGCGACTGTTACTTCTCAAAGCGAATCCTTATCGTCCGAAATACTGCAATTTACCGATTGCCATCCATATTACACACAGCAACTTGCCTATTATTGCTGGGCTTTTCTTGAAAAGAACGAGTACGAAAGTGAACTATTTAATAAAGTGATTATCAATATTCTGAATGTACACGACACCGACTATGAGCGACTTTGGAACACCATTAGCAAAACTGACAAAAAAGTGCTGATTGCATTGGCTGTCAACGAAAATTTCGACAGGTTACAATTGCCCACAAGTACCATTTATAGTGGAATAAAACGCTTGATAGCCAATGGTTACTTGATTAAAGACAACGCGTTCAAGTTCGATGACCCATTTTTTAAATATTGGATTGGGAACAGACGAAATCCGTTGCCTTTGTAGAATGATTATTGACTTTCAAGACAGCGTCTGAACTTTGATTTATCAAATATTTTTCAATAATTCTGCTGCTGATATTTCCATAACAATTTATTGTCAATATGCTCAAACCGCTGATTAAGAGCATATCCTTTTAGAATATATTCTTTCAAAATACGATTTGCCCATGCACGAAACTGAATACCGCGATTGGACTTTACTCTGTAACCAACCGACAAAATCATATCAAGATTGTAGTATTCAATGTTTCGCAAAACCTCTCTATTCCCTTCTATCTGAACTGTCGCAAAATTTGCGACAGTTGGAAATTCAGCCAATTCTTCTTTCAAAGCATTGTTTATGTGTTTGCCTATTGTTTTTACATCGCGGTCGAAAAGTAATGCAAGTTGATTACGATTAAGCCATACCGTTTCATCTTCCATACGCACTTCCAGTTGAACCGAGCTATCTGGTTGATAAAGAATGATTTCATTCTTCTTATTTATAGCTATTTCTGTTATCATTGACTTTATTTCATTAAACCCTAACTCCGCAAAAATTTAGGTAGTTTTAGCAAAAAAGTGGCATAAACATTTGGATATTCCACTTTTTTGTTGTAGTTTTGTGCTACCTAAATAGGTTGCATTATGTATTTACCGGAA
>NZ_BAAHWV010000026.1:0-54716 GCF_054601255.1 Viscerimonas tarda
CGTACAAACATGGTGCAAATATAGCACTTTTTGAGGCTTGCGACACCCATTTTGGTGTCGCAATTTCTGCAAATAACTGTGTATGTGAATTTTATAAATTTGTTAAAATGAAAGTGTCAAAGTCAGGAACAAAGTGGTATCACAAAATGTGATTCCCAGAAACTGCAATCACTTACTTCATCTCCCCCAAAACCCTACTCCTAACACCCTTATCCATTATTTCAAAGTAGAAATATAGGTCAACATCCGACAATTTATCTCCTTATGTTGTATATCAGTCTTTACTGTTATTCCGAAAATCGGAAGGAGACAGCCCTGTCATTTTCTTGAATGCCTGATAGAACGAAATGCGGTTCCCAAAACCGGCTTCGAGGGCGATGGCATCTACCGACATTCGGTTCATTTTTTTATCCGACATCATTTTTATGGCTTCTTTCACCCGGTACTCGTTGATGTATGTGTTGAAATTTTTTCCGGCGCTTCGGTTGATGGCTTTCGATAACTGATTTCGGTTCACATTCAGCTCTTTTGCCATGAAATCCAGTGTCAAGTCAATATTCTGAAAGGTTTTATCTTTCACCAGAAACTCATGGGCTTTTTTTGTCAATGCCTTCTCTTCTTCTGTTTCGTGGTATATTTCTTCTTCCGATTCTTCTTTTGTTGCTTCATCTGCCGGTTCGTCATCTGTTGGATCATCGTCGTCTATCTGCCTTTTGGGCGAAACTTCAGCCCAATCCTGAGCTTTTAGTACCAGCGTGCGGTAGGCTCTTTTATTTTTCCGGTAAAGGATAAGCAGAAATACAAGGGCCAATGAAACGATGACAATGACGGTAGAGCTATAAAACAACTTGTTTTTGTAAACAATCTCGTTTTGCCTTATATTATCGTCTTTTACTTTCTTCTCCATCTCGAAAAGCTCCTGCTTGGCGAGTAGGATATTCAGCGTATTGTATTTCTTTTCGAGGGCTCTGGTGGCAACTATTGCCGAATCGAGGTAGGCAGCGGCTTGTTTGGCATTGCCTGTTTGTACATAATACTTGGTCATCAGGAAATACAATTCGGAGTACAGGTCGGTATTCTTGCCCCTTTTGATATACTTTCTCGACGAATCAATCATGTATTTTGTTTCTTGCAAATTGTTCTGGGCGAAATACAATTCCCCCATATTCACCGTTACTCCCGAAGCCAACGCGTAATTATTGTCGGCCAACATGTGCGACAGGGCAGGCTGAAAATAAGTCAGGGCTTTAGCATATTCTTTTCTGCGTGCCAAACACCGCCCGATATTGCTAAGCGACAAGGCGTTGAACATCAGTTTGTCTTTCACTTGTTCGGCGCTGTACAGCGCTGTTCTGAAGTAGTGCTCGGCAGAGTCTGTTTCGCCAATGATGTTGAAGTATGTTCCCAGTATATTCCGGGCTTCGAGGTTGGAGGTGTCGAAGTAGTATTTTGGATGAACCAATACTTTTCGTAAATACGGAATGGCTGCATTGTAATCCTGAAAAAAGTAGTAGGCTTTGCCAATGCTGCAATAGATATAGTTTTTCCGGGGAAAGGAAGTTTCGGACACACCCTGCAATTCATCGTCGAGCAGATGCGCCTGATGAAAAGATTTTGCATATCTCATCGACGACCAATAATGATCGAAAAGGGCTTCCATCCCCCGGAGTTTCATCGAGGTATCTTCCCGTTTTGTTGCCGATAAAATAACTCCCTGTATCTGCCTTTCTTTTATCTCAAATTCTTTTTCGTTGCTGTTTGGCAAGAACAGTGCATCCATAAAATCGGCTTCGTACCGGAGGTTTTTGCTGTTGTATTTTTCGGAGGCAGACTCAATTTTCCGGATTTCCTCTTCCTGCTTTTCCGGGTCGAGAAAAGGAACTATTTCGGTGTAATAGTAATATATTTTATCAATAGTTTTCTCAAATCCGAGCGTAGCGTATTCGTAGAAGATAGAGTCGGAATTATAATACAGTATCTTATTGTACTTTTTCACATACACACTATCCTTTTGAGCACAAGCCTCGCTTGTGAAAAACAGAAAGAACGGAATGAGCAAAATTATGAATAATGCAGATTGTTTGTATGTCATAACTTTTAGTTGCATATTGTTACAAAACCGACCGTAAAGCTAAAATAAAATTCGGAGGAATTATAAACATTTGGGAAGAAAATCGGGGCAAATGCATGAAAAATTTTACTGCTTATGCCTTTCGGTAAAGTTGCTGATATGAGCAGGAGATTCCTCCCTTTGGTCGGAATGACGGTCTCCTTTTTGGGAGAGGGGATGAGGAAGCGGCGGCAAAGCCGCCGCTTCCCCATCCCTTAAACCACTAACAGGCGAGTCATTCCGACCAAAGGGAGGAATCTCACCCGTAACAGTAGTTCTAAAATTTTTCATGCATTTGCCCTTGGTAAGAAAACAGTATTCCTCTCCTCAAAACGGATAACCTATGGCAAAATGCCAGGCCATATCCCGATTTATCTTGGGGCGGTATATGACGAAGCGGTCGCCCTCGTTGCGCGAAGGATCGTATGCTTTCATCCCCACATCGAACCGCAGAAGCAAAAATTCCATGTCGAACCGCAATCCAAGGCCATAGGAAAGGGCTATTTCTTTATAAAAATCGGCAAAAGTGAATAATCCTCCATCCTGTTCATCATATTGCCTGATTGTCCATACGTTTCCGGCATCAATAAAGCCTGCAATCTCAATTAAATCGCTCACTTTGGTACGGTATTCGACACTCATATCCAATTTGATGTCGCCCACTTGGTTGATAAATGTCGTAGATTCATTCGGTTTATAGGCGCCCGGCCCCAGTCGGCGGGTACTCCATCCTCTGACGCTGTTGGCTCCGCCTGCAGAAAAACGTTTTTCGTAGGGCAGTATGTATGCGTTTCCATAAGGCATGGCAAAACCCACAGCAATGTTGTAGGCAAATGATTTCTGCCGGTCAAAATTCCGCGTCTGGGAAAATCCGGTCGTCAATTTTACATACTCGGCATAAGCGATTCCAAGTATTTCGCGATGACCGTATTTATTAGTTTCCAGCCGGTCATGGCTTACACGGTCAACTAAATGTGGCAGCCAGCCGGCCAAATCCACCGCTCCACGCAAGGTAAAACTATTGCGCGGATACCGGAACCCTGTTGTAGAAGTAGTATAGGTAATTCCGTAGCCGGTACGGGCAATCAACTGGTCCTGGTAAGTAGCCATCAGGATAGGATTATCCAGCGATTCGGTAAACGTATCCGACATCCACGGCATCCGGACGTAGTTGATGTCCAGAAAATCGAATGAGTGGTTCAAGCGGGCTCGTAATGTTGTCCACCTGAAAGTGTAGGTGGCATTAAAAAACTGGCGGATATATTCGGGACGTTGCTGATTGGTCAATCCCAATGAAATTTGCGTACTGGCCGAAGGAATTTCCCGCCATGTTCGTTTAATCCACGGAAACAAAAACTGCGGAAATGAAAGACTTATTTCGCCGCCGTATTCGTAATAGTTATGTCCCGATACGCTGGCGTTTTCCTTTCCGGTAATAAATTCGTAGGCTCCTTTCAGCTTCAGTCCCAGTATTTCGGCTCCGTTAAAGATGTTTTGATGCCGGTAGGACAGGCTGGGGGCAATACCTATGTCTCCCGCCGAATTGGTGCCGTCGATACCTGCCTGAAACCAGTGAATATTGGCCGGCGCCAGGGTTATCTGTGCATCAATCAGGTTGGCTGTATCTTGTTTGACGGGGACAAAATTGATGTCGGCTTGCTTGATGGCGCTAATACCGCTGAATGCCGTATAGCTGAGAGTCGAAACCATATCGGAATACAATTGTCCGGGGCGTATATAGTTGTTCCGGAGCAAGGTGGAATTTCGGAGAAAGTTGTTTCTCCCGTGAACAATTGTTATGCCTTGGCTGACAACCGTATCCGGGTTTTGAAAAAGGCGTTTGTTGTAATTGGCGGCAGCATCGTAGCCGCTTGTGATGGTAACATTTCTTATCCGGTAACGCTTATAGTTGGTGTTATCGGTACTGTTATACAGCGAGAGATACAAGTCCACCTGATTGGAATTGAGCGTAGTATCGGCCCTGTAATACAGGTTTTCTTTCGAGAAATAGTAATAGCCGGCATTGCGCAGCCGGTTATTGATGGCGATGCGTTCGGCTTCCAGTATTTCCTGATTGAAGAGGATGCCCGGCTTCAGCGTCGAGAATCGCCTCATACGGTTCAGGATACGGGCAATGGCGGTGTCGTTTATCAGATATTCGTAATTGCGGACAGTGTAGGGCGTGCCGCTGGTAATTTGATAAGTTACCGAGGCTTTTTTGTCTTTAAATTGGAGCGATGTATCGACTTTGGCCGTCAAATAGCCCCGGTTCGATAATTCTTTTTCCATTTGTCCTGCCGAAATTATGGCTTGCCGCCCGCTGAATATAACTGGCGCTTGTCCTATTTTCCGCAGGTTGCGGCTCAGCCATTTTGTGCTGTCCTGCCCTGCCAGATTGTATATTTTCAGTCTGATTTTGCCCAAAACGGCAATGCTTGGGTTGGGTTTCTGACGCACAAAATTTTCCATGCTGATGGCATCAATCGCTGTATTTGCCGATTCAATGTTGATATTGTCCAGCAAATACCGGCCTTCCGGTATATTCTTGGTCGTACTGCACGAGCTGAGTGTGGCAAGCGTCAATATCAATAGCAAATAGAAGGGCTGTTTCATTCGGCGGGGGTATTACTTGATAATGAATCCTAGATTTTTAAATAAGGCTCTATTTTCCTCACTGGCATTCAAAACGGTATAGGCTCCATACTCTCTCCGTAGCGGATATTGGCTTCTTAAAACCGAAAATTCGGTAAACCGACCAGTCAGTTTGTCATGGTCTTCGATGGGATTATAGGCCTGTAAAATAGCATTATATGCCGAGTTATTGAGGGCGATCAGGTCAATAACCGGGTTTTCTGCATCAGGGACACGAATTCCGCGTATGGCCTCCTGAGGAAGGCCAAAAAAGCCGGTCAGATTCTCGAGCGACATCCGCGAAGCATTCGCTTTTCCATCGGCAGAATAGCCTGCGATGTGTGGCGTTGCCATGTCCGCCAGCCTCATGTACTCTTCATCAATGTGGGGTTCATTTTCCCAACAATCTATGATGGCTCCCGAAATCCGGTTGTCCCTGATCGCCTTTTTGATGGCCTCGGTTTCAACAATCCCGCCACGCGCCGAATTGATGATGATGGGCTTTTTGGCTAAACGCTCAAAAAAACGCTTATCGGCCAGATGCATGGTTTTAAATTCGCCCTCTTTTGTCAAGGGAGTGTGGAAGGTGATTATATCCGCTTCCCTTTTTATGGTTTCCAAACTCACAAATTCATCTGTCCCCTCATTCGCTTGCCGTGGCGGATCGTTCAGCAATACGCGCATTCCCAGCAATCCGCAGGCCTTGGCAACCTTCCGCCCTACATTACCCACGCCTACAATTCCGATGGTTTTTCCTTTCAGTTCAATATTCTTTTTCCTCGAAATCACAATTAAGGCCGATAGTATATATTGCATCACAGCGCCCGAGTTACAGCCCGGGGCATTCCTCCAGGCTATTCCGTTCTGTTCGCAATAGGCCGTATCAATGTGGTCGAAGCCGATGGTGGCGGAGCAGATTAGCTTAACATGGGAACCCTCCAGCAGCTCTTTGCCGAAATAAGTAACCGTCCGGACGATTAAGGCATCGGCATCCTTTATGGCTTCTTTGCTAAACATGGCGCCCGGCAGGTATTCCACCTCTCCGTAATGCTCTACTATGCCTCTCAAATACGGTATGTCTTTGTCAACTATTATTTTCATGACTAATGTTGTAAAATAATGTTTCTACCGATTCTATATTTTCGCTACTTTCGTCGAAGACCAACCGGCCTTTTTTCAGTACCATAATCCGCGAAGCAATACTCTCCACCTCGTGCAGTATATGCGTGGAGAATAATACAATCTTCGATTTGCTTAAATGGGTGATAATCTCCCTCATCTCCAATTGCTGATCGGGGTCAAGGGCGTTTGTCGGCTCATCCAGCGCCAAAAAATCGGGATTGTGTATCAATGCCTGCGCCAAGCCCAGCTTTTGCCTGTTCCCTTTCGACAAAGCATGTATTTTCTTTTTATACTCGTTCTTCAATCCGAATTGCAGTATCGAATCGTCCACCAATTCCCGTCTGTTTTTCAATTGATAGATGCCGGCAATGTATTCGAGGTATTCGCGCACATACATTTCCTCCGGCAAGGGATTGTCTTCGGACAGGTAGCCAATCCTTTTCTTGGCCTCAATGGGTTGTTGCTCCATGTTGTGCCCAAAAACTTCTACTGTCCCGCTATCGGCTTGCAATACGCCGGTAATAATCTTCATGGTGGTGGATTTTCCGGCGCCATTGGCTCCCAGAAAACCGACCAGCTCGCCCGTGTTCAGCACGAAACTAATGTCCTCTATGGCCGATACATTCCGGTATTTTTTCGATATGTTATTTATTGTTATCAAAATTTATTCTGCATTTGGTGTTTCCGTCCGTCTTCTGAAAGAACGGAAAAGTAACTTTAATGTTTTAGCTTCCTTTGTATAAATTATCCCGATGCCCTGCGTGGTAGGCGCTTGCCGGTAGAATTGGTTGTTTGTTTTATTGTAGGCCTTTAGCTGCCACAATTTGCTTAACTCATATTCTATGTCAAAATCGCCTATAAAGGTATTTTCGGAGGTTACTGTCTGGTCGGTTCTGTATCCAAGATTCGTATTCAGCTTCAGTTTATCATTAAATAATCGTGTAGAAACATTTACACTCATATCCACATCCGAGAATGAGCCGTCTTGCGATGAAATATCCGTCCCAATTTCCCACTTGTCGCCCATAATATTCCTGAATGTAGCATTGAGCAAGCCCGATAAGGCGCCCGAGGCAACGCTTGTGAGCATATTGTTGGTGAAGTCCACATTGCCGTGGCTCGAATAGAACGAACCTGTGGCTATCAGGCTGGCAAAGTTTTTAATCTTCTCATCATCGGTATTGATAATGCTTTGCAGTTTTCGTTGCGTATCGTCATCGGCATCGGGCAGGCTGATGTTGTAGGTCAGCTCCATCTTCTGGATATTCCCCTTGATGCCCAGCACACAATCTACATTCACCTTAGAGGCCGATGTAAAAGCGTCATCCAACTTCTGAAGGTCGGCGCGCACTCTCCGGTAGGCGGTGATGTTGAAGGTTGTTCGCATCGGGTCGCCGATAAAATTCAATTTACTGCCTTCCTGTATCTTGAACTCAAGGGCTGCCAGATTCTGAAGCTTTAATTTCACGTTTCCATCGCTCAATGTATATTCGCCATAAGCCGTCTGTTTATCGGCTTGCAGGTCGTAGTTGAATTTGATTTTTCCGGCTCCCTTCACATGCATGGCATCGCCTGTTGCCGGATTGATAATAACGCCCAGGGTAATAGACGGAGTGAGCTCGATATTCATGTCCAGATTCAGCGGCAGCGTTGCGGCGGCGACAGGCTCAACAAAGGTTTTCGTTGTATCCTGCTGTGGCACATTGATATATACAATACTCTGATAATCGGATGCTTCCGACACATTGGGCAAAGTGATGTTGATGGACGAGTTTTTCTCGCTTTTCACGTCCATGGTAACATTCATTTGCTGGTTGTTTCCGTTGGCTTTTATGTTTCCGCTGGTCATCAGTTTGCCATAGAACAGGCTGTCGGTACGGTTGCCGGTATTCAGAATCATAAAATTCTTCAGGTCAAGGTTCAACAGGTAACCAAAATCCTTGAACTTCTTATGGCTGATTAAGGCGCTTGCAACAGCTATGTTTTTATTGTTATCCATCACTTGCAGGTCGCGGAATCCGATTCTGTCGGGGAATACCTTTATGGTATCCGATATGTGGTAGGTAACATTGGTGAAATCGACCCCTATATCCATATCGTTGAACCCAATCCAGCCTTTGGTGATGGGAGAGGATGTTTCCCCCACCAACGACATTTTCGCGCTGATACTCCCCGAAACCTTATTCAGCAGGTCCGACATAAAAGGTTGCAGCCATTTAAGGGACAGTTTCTCCAGATTGATATTCACATTCATCGAATCTTTCGAGGTGGAGACATAGCCGTTTATATTGCTCGCCAAGCTGTTCTTTTTCAATGAAGCATCGAAAAGGATGGCTTGCTGAATATTATTCCACTCGCTCCGCACATCCAAGGTTCCCAGCGAATCGCCGAATATAACAATATTGGCGAGGTTTAATCCCCTGGTATATAATTCGGGTTGAGCCAACACATTGGTAACTACAATTCCGCCATTGGCCTCCGCTCTAATGCTGTTCAGGTCAAAAGCGGTCAGTATATCGCCAATTTGCGCCTGATTGAAATAGAGGCGGACGCTATCCTCTTTCGATTCGGAGACAATGCCGTCGATGCCAAAATATTTTCGCCCGTTCAGCGATATACCGGCATTGGATATGGTGGTTCGTCCGGCGTAGTTGCTTATTGCCGCCGGTAGAATGGCGAAATTGAGGGCGCCGGAATTGAGGGTTGTCGGTAGAATGTTCAAATAAGAAATCCGCTCTTTGTCTTCGTTCTCAAAGTGTGCGCAGGCCTTTAGCTGCCCGTTGATGTCAACTGCCGATTGGTTGTTTTTTACCGTCAGCAGCGCAGCAATGGTGTCATTTGATATTATTATACCGACATCCGCGCCAATAGAACCGCCTTCTTGCAGCAAATTGGCCTTGGCGTTAATATTCACCGCTGAGAGCGAATTGTCGATAGTCAACGCAATACCTTTAATTTCATTTTCGCCGTAGCGGATGTAGGGCATATCTCCTGTCAGGCTTATCCGGTTGTCGATGGTATTTATACCGGCCTTGATGTTCGCCTGCTGCACAACAGTAACAGGCAAAGCAAATAACCGGCCTATATCTTCGCTGTTTTTAACAACGATGTCCATCTCGAAGTTGTTCCGGTATTTTTTCAGTTTCTTATTCTCTGCAAAAAAATTGGGGAGATAGGCGTGCATTCTGTTTTCCAATTCATCGTAGAGGCGCATAAAATCGTACTCTCCCGTAATGTTTGCATCCAACAAGGGCGATTTCAGCGTGATGTACCGGCTTGCCTCCTGGTTTATACCCGATTCGAGGCTGAATTTCCCGGGCTTATAATCAAAGCCCGTCCCCCATAGTCTCAGGGTGTCGATAACTACCTGTCCCTGTATATCGTTTATGTTATTGCCCTTCAAATCACCATTCAGGCTCAAGGTAAGTTGAGGGTTTTCCCATGCGGTATTTTTATAGAAGTGGTCAGTCTTCAAATTGTGTAGCTTGAGGTTGAATTTGATTTCGGGATTTCGTCCCTGTGTCATACTCCCTTCGGCCAGAATTTTACCCATGGGCAGGTTGGTATATAGCCATGCCGAAATACCGGCAGGGTCGTACTTCCCTTTGAAGCGGATGTCTTTAACTGTGCTTTCCTGGTATTGTATCGCATCAATTGCGCCGTCCAGTTTCAGTTTCAGATCTTTTATGGATGCCAAATCAATGTTGACATACATGCTTAGCTTTTTCAAACCGGCATCCTTGCCTACAAAAGGGATGAGATTAAAATTCTGTGTACGGAGGGATGCCTTGAGTTTGAAATCGGCGAATGTTGTATCCGTAGCAACATGTCCCGTTAGCTGTATTGCCCCCTGATTTGTCCATGCATCGGCGGCGATATTCATGTTGTTCAATCTTCCATCCATTGAGCCTTTTAAATGAAAATAATCAATCGAAGAAAAGATGCCGGGGTTGACGTAGGTAGAATCGCCAATTCGGGCTAGCTGTTCTATTGCCTTGGGACTTACCCTAAAGTTGTTGATGGAAAGATTGATTTTGCTCTGTCCATAATCCTGCCAGCCGTCAATAGACGCGTTGGCTTGCAAGTCCAAATCTTCTCCGTAATTCAACGAAAGCCGTTCCACGTTAAGCGCCGACCGTTTTCCCGAAATCTTAGCGTTCAATGCCAGCTCGTTTTTCAGGCTCTTTAATTGGGGCATGAGGGGCAATAAATCTTTTGGCAGTATGGCTGATTTTAATTGCAGGTTGAGGTCTTTGGTAATCAGGTTATGGTTCAGCTCGCTAATCTCCAGGGTGGAGGAGGGGAGTTGCAATGCTATTTTTTTACTTTCGAGTTTGAAAGCCTTTAATTGCACTTCGCCCTCCAAATTGGTAATAGTCAGCCCCGATTTTTCTTTCAATGACAGGGACTTGGACGAAATCTCAAAATTACCGGCATCGACAATAACCGCTAATTCGGCATTCAATTCGTTGACCGACAGGTGCGAAACATTGAAGGTATCGGGCGTTTGCAGTTCGGACAGTACATCGTAGTTAATCCGCGTGTTTTGGATACGAATATCACCAATATTGATCTTCATCGGATTGCTGACCGGCTTGGGTACCGTATCGGAGCTGGCAAAGGCATCAATTAAAAACTGAAAATTGAAGGTCGAACCCGGACTTGCCTGCGAAATGTTGATGGCGGCATTGTCCAGCTTCACGGCATTTATCTGCAATTCGTTGTTAATCAGCTTCCATAAATTGAATTTCAGCTCCAGTTTGGTTGCATACAGCAGTGTATCCTTACTCCGGTCTTCGATATAAACGCCTTGCAGACGGATGCTGTTAAACAGCCCTATCTGGACTTTATCAATCGAAATTTCGGTATTGACAAGAGGTTTGATTTTGCTGATGGCAAAGTCGATGACTTTTTCCTGTACGGCAGGAATGGATAGCAGCACGTAGAGCAAAACGTGCAGACCCACGATTCCGAGGAGTATGCGGCAGGTTATTTTAAGAATTTTCTTCAGAAGAGAATTCTTTTGGGGAGGCGTTATGTCTTTTTCTCCTTCGGGCATGGCAAAACCTTGTTTATTTGAATAGTTTTGTCCATTCTTCTTCGTTAAAGCCAATCACGACGAAATGATCCCCGGCCACAATCGGGCGTTTTACCAACATGCCGTTGGAGGCAAGGAGCGCGATAAGTTCTTCGGCGGATGCCGTGTTGATTTTATCTTTCAAATGAAGTTCTTTGTACAGATTACCCGATGTGTTAAAGAATTTTTTCGGGGGCAGCTTACTCCATTCTTTCCATGCAGTCAGTTCCTCTTTTGTCGGATTATTTTCAACAATCGGACGGCTGACAACGTTAATGCCGTTTTCTTTTAACCAAGCTGCCGCCTTTCGGCAGGCGCTGCATTTTGAATAGCAGATAAATGTTAAATTCTCCATAGAACATTGTTTTAATGCCGGCTTCCTGTTACTTCTTGCATCGTGCTTTCTTTTCCCGTAATATCAACAAGCATCAATTTTCCTCTTTTCTCTACAAAGGCATATCCGGCTGCCGAGAAGCGGCTGATGTTATCGTAAATAGGCGGTATCACCAATCCGTTGGTGGTAATAAACCCGTTCAAATTTCCTTTTCTGACGGCAATTACGCCCAATTCGTCCTGGGTGAATACTATTTTGTCGTAAGTGGCCGGAATGTATTGCTTGTTGATAACGAATCCGTATTTGCCTTCTTTTTTCACGGTGATATAGTAAATGCTTGTCGAACAATCTATTTCGTCCAGTACCGGGTCGGCAATTGATTTGCCGGACAAATCGAGAAGCCCCAGTTTATTTTCGATGCTGACCTTGTACATATTGCGCTGAGGCAGTTTTTCGAGCGAATGATACTTGTCGGGAATGACCGTTCGCCCCAAATCGTCGATAAGGCCTACATTCCGGCCATTTCTTGTCAGGAATAAATTGTCTGTCAAGTTCGTAATTTCGTCGTAACTGACCGGCGCCACAATGGTCCCGAATTTAGTTGTCAATCCCTTTCGGTTATCCAACCGGATAATGTATAAATAATCGGTTAATTGGTCGATCCCTGTATATTCGATGGGCAAAACCGGCCGGTTAAATTTATCGACAATACCCCATTTGCTATTCTTCAGAACCATAAACTCATCGTTGCCGAGGTTTTGAACGTCCTGATAAACAGGCGGAAGCATAATCTGACCGGCTTTGTTTGCAACGCCAATCTTTTTAGCCAGTTCAATCAGAAAATAATTATCGGTCAAAGGATAAATGTAATCGAAAGATGCCCGGATGATAACCTTATTTTTATCGTCTTTTAGCCCGAACTTATTGCCCTTCTCAAAAATAGAAACCTCCTGAGCAAAAACATAAGCGCCCCAAACTACAAATAAGCAAAACAACAATCCTTTTCTCATCTACAACAGAAATTTAAAATTACCCCAAAGATAGGGAATAAATGAAAAACCAGGAAATAATAAAATAATTAATGAGAATAATGTGCCAATATGCCAATGGGAATAATGTAGAGACGTGGCGCGCCGCGTCTGTATGGCGATATGTAAAAACCGCATTCCGAATACTATTCGGGATGCGGTTTTTATAACGTACGACGAGCGTTTCTGCTTACTTTATCACCACCTTTTTGGTAGCAACTTCCTTGCCCATCAACAGCCTGACGTAGTAAATACCCTGGGGTAAATCGGACCGGTTAATGTTTACCGCCTCCGCATCGCAGCTGGTTTTGCCCAGCATACCGCCCGAGGCATTGTAAATCTCCACCGTGTAGGGTTGTACCTCGCCCGTTATTTCCACCGTGAAATTCCCGTCGTTGGGATTGGGATATACGGTGAAATCGAACTTTTCGCTTGGATTTTGTGTGGTTACTGCTTCTTCCAGCGAGGTGGCTATTTCGGGATCATCTACAACTTTGGCAGATAGGAGGCTGGGGGAAGCTTGTGCCGCCGTGATGGTAACGTTGGAACCTTGTTTTGCCCAGAAATCGGGGCCGATGGTTACGCCGTTTTGCGAATTGATATGGACGGTCGTATTGGCATTGATAGTCGTGTTGGTTATATTGATGGTGCAGCCGGTGATGACAAATTTTCTTATTCCAAATACATTTTCGAAAGAATTTGGGTAGGTTCTATTGATGATAATTGTTTGGGGACATTCCTCTGTCAGATATTCTGCCGTTGCTAACATTTCTTTTCTAACGCCTGTCTCTGCGTCAAAAATAGCTCTCATGCGTACAACTTGTCCCTCCGTAAACAAATTCATACAAGCATCATCGGTATAATCCATATAGTTCATAAACATAATGCCGGGACTTGATGGTGTGCAACAATCTGTTGTTGGAAAAGACGGGCAATCATATTTCATAACAGACTGATTGGGAGTATCGTCAACGCCGTCGCTACCATTGCAATGACATCCAAAATCTCCATCATCCCCCCATATATGCCGTAGATTCAGCCAATGACCGACTTCGTGGGTTGCTGTTCGTCCTTTGTTGTATGGAGCTACAGTGCTTCCGTTTCTTCCAAAACAATTAGAATGAATAACTACACCATCTGTATTTGGCGACATTCCAAATTCACTCGGAAATTGTGCATATCCTAATAAATCTTGTGAAGATGTCCGCCAAATATTACAAACCCAGATATTTAAATATTTATTGGCATCCCAAGCGTTCTGTCCACCCGTAGAAGAAAATTTTACGCCATCGTTCCCTGCATAAAATTTAGTTTGAGTGGTTGACGTGCGAGTGATACCGGTTGTCGGGTTTCCATTAGGGTCAATCTTGGCCAATTTAAATTCAATATTAGCATCTCCTGCAATATTAGCAAAAACAGCAGGTGTATTTGTCCTATCAGTATTTAGCCGTCGAAAATCCTCGTTCAATACTTGTAGTTGAGAATTAATTTGCGCATCACTAATATTTTGTGCGCTTGTATTATATACAACATGCACGACAACAGGAATGATAATTGTTGCTTGAGACATACCCCGAAAAGTAGCGCTATCCAAATGCGTTTGCATTTGATTTTCCAATGCCATAATTCGTAGATACCTTGCAGTGTCTGTTTGTTGTATTTCGGCAATATTTAATTCAGAACCGCATGTTCTTTGCCCATATACATGAATACACAGGACAAACATAAATATATTGAAGATTAAAAATTTCATAGCTTACCTCCTTTTTATATCGGTTAATTCTATTCTATTATATAAATATAGCCGTGCATTTGGCATCTCCTCGAATTTACATTGTATCACATTTCCGCTGATTTTAACCGGCAGTCCGTCAATTTTATACTTCTGAGGAATATCCGTTTCACAAGGACGAATAACGCCATGACGTATTAATTCCTCATACGAGGAAAGCAATTCAAATGTATAACATTCCAAAATTCTGTTATACCTGACATAAGCCGGTTCGTCGCTTAAAACTTTAACAACTTCCTTTTCTTCACAATCACAAGAGGCGACCTGCGGTTGAAAATACAAACAATCATTTTCGTTACAGTATAATGTTAGTTTGTCGTCAAAAACGCCAAATTTTTTCACATTTTTGATAGCATCTGCATAATATTGTCCGTCAAACACTTCATTAATTTTTGTGCCGACAAGATTTCGTATTTGAAGACTTGACGATTTTAAATCAACTTCATATTCTCCACTAAATTCATTGGTGGATGACATTCCTTCCAACGTGTTATCCGATTTAAAAATAATCGTATAACATCTTTCACAATCCTGAGGTTCGAGTATTCTTAGCATTTTCTCTTCATTGATTGTATATCCGGCTAATTTCCATTTGGTTCCTTGCAACGGATTTGGCGAAAGATTCTTTTCCTCTTCCTTATCGCAGCCGCTCATTCCGGTAGTCAGGACAAACAGGGCTGTCAATATAAATAATATCTTTTTCATAGCCTTATTTTATTCGTTTATAGAAAAATATCAATGGACTTCCCAATGATTCTGCGACAATGCCCTTAACATGTTTCAATATCAGCTTGTTGTAGTTATCTTCAAACTTATACTCATATCCATGCATTTGTGTTTTTTCGTCAAATAGCTGACCGACATGATAATAGTATGTCTTAAATAAACACGAGTCTATGCTGTATTTTACCTGTAATCCGGGGTACTCTGCAAATGTGCCTGGTTGAATAATAGAATCAGGAAGATATTCCACGTACCCGCCCGAAGATACCTGTTGTATTTTATCTTCCGATGGACCCTGAGCAATCAATCGCCACTTACCTAAAATGGCTTCTTGGGGCGTATCATAATGTCCAGGCGCTTCTATCTTTTCATCATCCCCGCACCCAGCAACACCCATTGCCACAAAAAACAGGGCAATAAAAAACATATATATCTTTTTCATAATCAATCCTCCCTATTTGTTTTTCAATTCTTTCATTTCAAGTTCCAATGTCTGTATTTTGTCATTCTGTTGAATAACATACAGCGTCAGTTCTTCAATTTTTTGCAGCAGCTTTACCTGCAATACGCCCAAGTCGGTGTCGCCGCTTGTCATCTCGGCGGCAGAAGGTATTTCGGGCAGGTGTTTGTTTTCCTTGATAAAGCTATGCACTTCGTTAAGCGATTTTAGCTGGTAGTTGGGTTCAAATACAAAGTCGGCGCCTGTGTTGAGGTTTACTTTTATTTCCCTTGCCCTGAGTGTGCCGTTCACATCCAGCTTGTAGTAGGGATTGTCGGTGCCGATGCCTACTTTGTCTCCAATTGTCATGAAACTATACATGGCAAGGTTCGAGAAATTTGTAACACGACCGATAACAAGCCTGTCGGCATCATCATCCCCTAACCCAATTCTAAATTCAGAAACATCACTGCTTACGGCATACTTGGCCATCCACACAGGGTCGGTGTTCCATTCGCAGCCCGAAAAGTTCAGCATCTTTCCATATCCCCAGGCTGATCCGCTAACCAAATCTTCCCCAATCTTATAATTTCCATTGCTGTCCGAAACCAATGCAGTTTGTCCAAGCGCCGTATTTGCCAACAGTACGGCAAATACCGATAGTAAAAGTTGTTTCGTTTTCATACTTAATTGTTTTAGTGATTTTTATTACGACAAATATATAACAATATTTCAGAATTACCCCCCCCATTTAGTTAAATATGGTTAATCATTGAAAAAGAATAATTCATAAAATAAATTTAGAGGCCTCAAAATACTACGCCAGAAAAAAAATACAGACATTTGTCCGGCAAAAACAAGGAACAATGCTTTCTGTCATTGCGGGTCGGAGCCCGCAATGACAGCGTTTTTTGCCGCTTCGCGCCAATTAGCACATTATTCACATCAGCGCATTAGCACATTGCCTCACATCCTCACCAGGGCAAACCTGAAAAATTTAGTACTATTGTTACGGATGAGATTCCTCCATTTGGTCGGAATGACTCGCCTGTTGGTGGTTTAAGGGATGAGGAAGCGGCGGCGAAGCCGCCGCTTCCTCATCCCCTCTCCTAAAAAGGAGACCGTCATTCCGACCAAAGGGAGGAATCTCCTGCTCATCTCAGCAACTTTACCGAAAGGCATAAGCCTCAAAAATTTTCGGGCGTCTGCGCTGTTTTTTCTGCAAACTTAAGCCTTGGTTTCGTTTTAAATGACTATATTTGCACGCAATAAAATTAAATCATATCCCTTATGTCATTTATTGCAGACAAAGTAGTAATGGATGGACTTACATTCGACGATGTATTACTCATTCCCTCATATTCCGAAGTTCTTCCCCGCGAAGTAAACTTGTCAACGAATTTCTCGCGCAACATCAGGCTGAATATCCCGTTTGTTTCGGCAGCAATGGATACGGTTACCGAGGCTAAAATGGCCATCGCAATAGCCCGCGAAGGTGGTATTGGCGTTATCCATAAAAATATGCCCATACAGGATCAGGCACAGCAGGTGAAGTATGTGAAACGTGCCGAAAACGGTATGATTTCCAATCCGGTGAGTATCCTGAAAGACAAAACGGTGGGCGATGCGCTTGCCCTGATGGCCGAGTACAAGATAGGCGGCATTCCGGTTGTTGACCCCGAAAATCATCTGGTGGGGATTGTTACCAACCGCGATTTACGTTTTCAACGCGACATGTCGGCGCTGATTGACGATGTGATGACAAAAGATAATTTGATTACCACACAGCAATCGACCGACCTCGAAGCGGCTGTTGATATACTGCAACAACATAAAATAGAAAAACTGCCGGTTGTGGATGCCAACAACAAGCTGATTGGTCTGGTTACCTACAAAGACATTACCAAAGCAAAAGATAAACCCAATGCCTGCAAAGACGAGCAGGGCCGCCTGAGGGTTGCCGCCGGTGTAGGCGTAACTTTTGACACGATGGAACGCGTAAGCGCTCTGGTAGAAGCCGATGTTGACGCCATTGTTATTGATACGGCGCATGGCCATTCGGCTGGTGTTGTCGGAATGCTCAGGAAAGTGAAAGAGGCTTATCCCCGCGTGGATGTCGTTGTTGGCAACATTGCAACGGGAGAGGCAGCAAAATATCTGGTAGATGCCGGGGCAGATGGCGTGAAAGTAGGTATCGGCCCGGGTTCGATTTGTACAACGCGTGTTGTGGCCGGTGTGGGCGTACCGCAATTGTCGGCCATCTACGAAGTATCTAAAACCTTGAGAGGTACAGGCGTACCCATTATAGCCGATGGCGGACTGCGCTATTCGGGCGATATAGTGAAAGCGCTGGCTGCCGGTGGAAATTCGGTGATGATGGGATCGTTATTCGCCGGTGTGGAAGAATCGCCGGGCGAAACAATAATATTCAACGGACGTAAATTCAAATCGTACCGCGGCATGGGTTCGCTCGAAGCAATGCAAAAAGGCTCAAAAGACCGCTACTTCCAAGATGTGGAAGACGACATAAAGAAACTTGTTCCCGAAGGAATCGCCGCCCGCGTTCCGTATAAAGGCTCGTTGTACGAAGTAGCCTATCAAATGCTGGGCGGTCTCAGGGCTGGAATGGGATATTGCGGCGCGAAGAATATAATCGCCCTGCATCAAGCCAAATTCACACGGATAACCAACGCCGGAATAGCCGAAAGCCATCCGCACGATGTGCAGATAACCAGCGAAGCTCCCAATTATAGCAGGAGAGAATAAAATAAAGGTAGGGGCGGGTTTTAAACCCGCCCTTATGGTAGTTGTATTGTTAACATACGGAATAAACATTAAGGCTGGGGGCTGTCTTATAAGTATCTTTGAACGCGAATTACGCTGATTACGCGAATTATCGCAATTTATTTATGGTTGAAATTCAATTAGATAAGAGAAATATATAGCGCTTATTTGTGTAAATTTGCGTAATCTGCGTAATTCGCGTTCTTTTGAGACAACCACCTTGCTTTTACTGGTACGATTGGGCAAAGGATTTTACATTTGCATTCAGTCCCTACCCTGCGGGACGGCGCTTTATTAACCTTATGCTTTCAGCTTAGGGAAGATTAAATCTAAAAACACAATGTTTTGTATCATTATTGTCAGTATATTGCTGACTATTTTACTTTAAAAAATATTTTTTCAAGAAAAACACAATCTTATTATAGTTTTTCATATCTTTGCTGTCAGATTTATTCTGACAGCAAAGATATGAAAAATAAGTATATATCAACACAATCGGGCACGCTTTTGTCCTATTTAAACGGACAGGGCATAACTTGTTTTGACTATTCTTCGGCTCAAAAAGCCTTGGCAAACTCAAAAGCAAGTGCGATTAGGGAATTGCTTAGCGATATGACTAAGCGAGGACTTTTAATGAGATTGAAAGAGGGCATTTATCATATAATTCCATACGAGCAAGATGCGGATTTTTTTATGCCCGATTGGCATTTAGTAGCCGAACATTTGGTAAATGGCGCAAAACATTACATCAGTTATTATTCGGCTTTGCAAATTCATAATCTCATAACGCAACCTTCCTTGAAAGAACAAATCGTTGTTTCAAAACAACTACGACCTTCCGAAATTAAAATTAAAGAAGTTCCTTTTCAATTTATTTATCATAACTCAACACATTTTTTTGGGGCAAAGAAAATTTGGATTGACAACTTCAACAAAGCGATGTGTTCCGACTTGGAAAAAACGATTATTGATTGCCTGTTCAAACCCGATTATGCAGGGGGAATTGTTGAAATTGCAAGAGCGATTTATATTTCCAAAGAGAAAATCAAGTATAACACATTGCTTGAATATGCTAAAAAATTTAATTCGCAAGCGGTCATAAAACGCTTGGGTTTTCTATTGGAAATCCTTGAAATCAATACAAATATTATTGACGAGTTGCAAAAATTAAAAACGGCATCGAATATTGTGCTTGACACGGAATTGCCAAAAACAGGAAAACGAATTAACCGTTGGAGTATCCAGCAAAATTTAGATGCAGAAACAATTAAATCAGCTATATACACGTGATAAAATCGGGAGAAATACAGCGAAAGGCGAGAAAAATTGGTGTTCGTGACCAACAAATCGAGAAAGATTATATTCTTTCGTGGATTCTGTTTGGCATTTCCAAACACGAGCAACTGTCAAAGGCAATAGTATTCAAGGGCGGAACAGTTTTGAAGAAAATCTATTTTGAAGATTACCGATTTTCGGAAGACCTTGATTTTACCTTGCTCAACAACGAAACAAACAACGAAACGATTTTTGAATGGTTTAAAGAAATCTTTGATTTTATCAAAGAAGAGGCAAATATTCCGCTCGAAATAATCACAGATAACGAACACGAAGATGGCGGAATAAATTTCTACATCAGTTATATTGGACCACTTGGAGGACAAGGCGGTAACAAAAAAGTAAAAGTAGATATTTCTCGAAGTGAGCAAATGGTTTTTGAGCCTGTTTTAGAAAATGTTTTTACAGATTATTCCGATTTGGAAGAACACCACCTTTTGTGCTATCCGTTGGAAGAAGTGTTGGTTGAGAAAATGTGTTCCGTTATGCAACGAATGCAGGCAAGGGATTTTTACGACATTTGGTATTTGTTGGAAATACACGAAATGGACATTGACTTTTACATAAACGAATTTAAAGCAAAATGCGAAAGTAAAGATTTACAAGCAACTGACTTTCCGAAAAAACTAACAGAACGATTGCCACAATACAAAGGGCGTTGGCAAACCTCGTTAAAAGAACAAATCAAAGATTTGCCGAATTTTGAGCAAGTAGAAAGAGAAGTGCAACGGCACATAAAAAAGTTGAAATTTTGAAAGCAAAGAAATGAAAGATTGGAGCAAGCGCTGCCTACAACGAGCAGTTTGCCACAATGACGGCAGTATCCCGCGCAAACGGCAGTACAATTTCGGAAGTTTCGTTCCCGCGCGAGCCTCATAAGCCTGCCACTATACCAAGCCGCCAAAACGTTAGGAGCAAGCAAAAACGACAACCGCAAATAGACGATCTTACAAATGTGAGCGATATTCAATATAGATATTCCTCAATCAAAATTATTAAAACTTGCAATATTTTCATGTTTTAATAATTTTATATATCTTTGCAGTCGAATCTTAAACTCTGCGTTATGAATAATTTTATTGAACGTAAAGAATATTTAGATAAACTGTTGGCATACAAAGATAAAGGTATGATAAAAGTGGTTACAGGGTTGCGCAGGTCTGGAAAATCTACCTTGTTGAAGTTATATCGCAATCGTCTTTCTGAATTGGAAATTTTACCTGAACAAATCATTTTCTACGACTTTGAACTGCCCGAATCTTATCTCAACAAAACCTGGGATTCGCTCTATTTTGAAATAAAAACAAAATTACCAAGCAATAAAACTGCGTACATTTTCCTCGACGAAGTACAAAATATCAAGGACTTTGAAAAATTGGTGGACGGGCTTTTTGCTACTGCAAATACTGACGTTTATATCACAGGTTCAAATGCCAATCTTTTGTCGAGCGAACTTGCTACTTTGTTAAGTGGCAGATACATTGAGATTTCTATACTCCCGTTTTCGTTTTACGAGTACTTGCAAGCACGGAAAATTGACACCTTAAACAAATACCTCAACTATGAAATGCTGTTTTTTGATTATGTAAATGAAACCTCAATGCCCAAAGGAGTGGAACTCCGAGACGGTGGCTACGACAAAGTGTATGAATATCTTGAATTTTTGTATGCAACAGTCGTTGAAAAAGATATTATGAAGCGGCATACAATCTACGACAAGCGGGCATTTGCAAACGTAACAAAGTATGTTGCGGGAGTTATTGGCTCCCGGGTATCGCCGGGCAGTATTTCTGTGGCATTGAAAGCAGACGAACAGACAATTCACAACACAACGGTAGAAAATTATTTGTCGTATCTTACAGCGTGTTTTATGTTTTATCAGGTCAATCGCTTCGACATAAAAGGTAAAAAGCAGTTGGCAACGCAGGAAAAATACTACATTGTGGATTTGGGATTGCTCAACATTTTGCTCGGTCGCGACAGAACAGCCGATAGAGGTCATATTCTTGAAAATGTAGTCTATCTGGAACTCTTACGGCGTGGCTACAAAGTTTGGACAGGAATGCTTCGCAATGGCGAAATTGACTTCTGCGTAAAAAATCGTAACGGTGATATTGAGTACTACCAAGTTACCTGGAAAATGGAAAGCGATAAAACCATTGAACGAGAATTCATTCCTTTAGAATCAGTAAAAGACAACTATCCAAAATATTTACTTTCAGCCGAATCCTTCCCTCAAACACGAAGCGGGATAATACATAAAAACGTATTTGCGTGGCTGTTAGAAAGACAATAGAAAAACGAGCCGTTATAAAGAACTGGCAAAATGCTTTTACATAAAGATGCTACTTACAAGAAACATTTTTTATTATCTTTTGCTATATATAAAAAACGTTTTGTAGCTTTGTAGAAAAATATTCTTATGGACAGTTTAGTGAAAATTTATCTGCGCTTATTGCAGGAAACAGAGGCAAAAACCTTTCGTTACCTCTATTCAAATATTGATTGGAACGAGCGTTGCATTGCTATTATCGGCTCAAAGGGCGTTGGAAAAACAACAATGCTGTTGCAGCACATAAAAACAACTTTCGCAAACAAAGATGAGGCAATTTTTGCGAGTTTGGATAATACTTGGTTTGCCAATCATACTATTTTTGAATTGGCAGACGAGTTTTATATGAACGGCGGGACACACTTGTTTTTAGATGAAATTCACCATTATCCAAATTGGGCAACCGAGATTAAAAACATTTACGACAGTTTTCCAAAACTGAAAATTGTATTTACCGGTTCTTCGCTTTTGCAGATTTATAAATCAACGGCGGATTTATCAAGAAGGGTTGTTTATGAAAAATTGGAAGGCTTATCTTTCAGAGAATTTCTAAAATTTGAAAAGCTGGGCGATTTTCCTGTGCTTTCGCTGAATGAAATCGTTGAAAATCACCAAAATATCGCTTTTCAGATTACGGAAAACCTGAAAATAATGCCTTTGTTCAAAAAATATCTGAAAAACGGCTATTATCTGTTTTATAAAGAAGGATTAAAAAAATACGATCAAAAATTGCAGGAAGCAATAAACAACGTGATTGATGTGGATATTCCTGCGATTGAGAATATTGAGTTTGAATCTCGGCATAAGTTGAAAAAACTGTTGGCAATTCTCTCAACATTAGTGCCTTATACACCCAGAATCACAGATTTAGCCACAGCAATCGACACCAACAGAAACAATACCGTCAAGTATTTATTATTGTTGGCAAATGCAAAGTTGTTGAACTTGATTTCATACAAAAACAAAACGATTGGCGACCTTACAAAGCCCGATAAGGTATTGCTTAACAACACTAATTTGTCATATTTGTACAGCGAAAATGCAAATATTGGCAGTACAAGGGAAACATTTTTTGTTAATCAGTTAAGTGCCGTTGCCGATGTTATACTTGCACCGCAGGGGGATTTTATGGTGGATAACTACACTTTTGAAGTCGGTGGTAAGAGGAAAACTTTTGACCAGATAAAAGACGTTCCGAACAGTTTTGTAGTAGCCGATGATATTGAAATCGGACACAAAAATAAAATCCCGCTGTGGCTGTTTGGAATGCTGTATTAAAGAACAAAGAAAAGCGCCCAACACACAGAGAACGCAAATTACGCGAATTACACAGATTTCCGCAAATAATTTTATAATCTGCGTAATTTGCGTTCTACCTGTGTTCGACTATTTCCGGTATGTTCCCTAATTTTCAGACTTGCTATTTATCAAATCCGCAAAAACAAAGGGCAACGTACGCGTTGCCCCCTATTCATTATTCACATTAGTCATCACAGCCGGTTAATCACTTCCTGCATAATGAAAGCCATTTTGGGTTGCGCTATTTTTGCGGCTTCCTGCACCTCTTCGTGCGATACTTCTACAATTTTGCCCAGAAGGCCCAAATCGGTGATGATGGAGAAAGCCAGTACTTTTATTTTGGCGTGATTGGCTACTATCACTTCCGGTACGGTGGACATGCCTACGGCATCGCCGCCTATAATTTTGAAGTAGTTGTATTCGGCTGGCGTTTCAAATGTGGGACCGGATGTTCCTACATATACGCCATGCTGAAGCTTGATGTTGTTTTCTTTCGCAATATTGGTTGCCAGCTTGCCAAGTTCCTTGTCGTAGGCCTGGCTCATATCGGGGAACCGAACCCCCAATTCGTTGAAATTCTTTCCGCGCAAGGGATGTTCGGGGAACAGGTTAATGTGGTCTTCAATCAGCATAATGTCGCCTATATCGAAACTGCCGTTCATACCGCCTGCAGCATTGGAGACGAACAGATACTTCACTTTCAATGCCTGAAAGACGCGCACAGGAAAGGTTACTTCTTTCATGTTGTATCCTTCGTAATAGTGAAAGCGGCCTTGCATGGCAATCACATCTTTTTTACCCAGTTTGCCGAAGATTAGTTTTCCGCTGTGGCCTTCCACGGTGGAGATGGGGAAATTCGGGATTTCGGAATACGGGATTTCATACTTACCGGTAATGGCATTTGCTAACTCTCCCAAGCCTGTTCCCAAGATGATGGCACATTCGGGTATCTTTGCCACCTTGCTTTTAATGTAGTTCGATGTTTCTTGGATCTTTTCTAACATGACGATTAATTTTTTTATTAAAAACTGTTTCTTCTTCTTTCGAAATAAATGCCATTTTTATTGGCAAGTAATACATGGAGTTTTTCAGGCTTTCGCTCAGGTCTTTCCTTCCGATTAGTCGGACGGCATCTTTTTCGGTAACAATTGTTATCGCCTTATCATCACCAATTTCGTGGTATGCTTTTTCAATGTCCTGAATGTCATCCGCCGTAAAACTATGATGATCGGGATAGGCCAACAATTTAATCGAATCGGTGTATTTACCCAATTCATCCAGTATTGCTTTCGGAGAAGCTACTCCGGTAATTAATAACACTTTTTTGTGTATTAAGTTCACCAAAGGCAGTTCTTTTTTACTAAACAAGTCTTCTTTATTGAACAAGGAAATCAAATCGCCATATTCGATGGTTGTAAATAATAATATTTGATAAGGATATGTATTAAATTCGTGAATAATAATCCGCATATCTATCGGTTTCATGTCGGTGGGCGCTTTTGTTACAATAATCATGTTCGCCCTTTCCATATTGCGGAGGGGTTCCCGCAATCGTCCGGCAGGCAATAACTTGTCCTGGTAGATAGGCCGGTTAAAGTCGCTCAGAAGAATAGAAAACGAAGGCTTCACATAGCGGTGCTGAAAAGCGTCATCCAGCAGAATGATGTCCGGTTTGTCCTTCATCGCCAGCAGGTTTTCGATGCCACGCCTCCGGTTTTCATCTACGGCAACGGTAATATCAGGGAATTTATGTTTCATTTGGAGGGGTTCGTCGCCTATGTCTTCGTAGGTAGAATTGGGTGTAGCCAGTACAAAACCCTTTGTCTTTCGTTTATAGCCCCTGCTCAATGTGGCAAGCTTGAAATCGTTCTGAAGCAATTGGATCAGGGACTCGATGTGGGGCGTTTTTCCGGTACCTCCTACTGTGAGGTTGCCGACAGAAATGATGTGTACATCGTATCGTTTTTCCGTCAGGAAGCCCCAATCGAAGAATTTGTTTCGTATAAGCACAACAAGCCCGTACAACCACGACAATGGCAGTAAAAACTTATTAATGCACCTGACCGCTCCCATCAATGACGAACAATAAAATTTGCAAAACACGAATCGGGTATATCGCTGAAATTATACAACTATTACTCAGAATAAAAGTAAAATATACAACCGCAACAAATATATTAAAAAATAATCTGAGAATGAAATAGAAAGCGAAAATAATGAGAATAATGTGCTGATGTGCCAATGTGCTGATGTGCTAATTGGCGGCGCAAAGCGATAACAAATTCATTATTCGCATTATTTACATCAGCACATCAGCATATTATTCTCATTATTAATCACTCATTTGAATGTATTCCGGTAATTTATCGTATCTTTGCAGCCTTAAAAATAAAATATGCAAAAAATCAGGAATATTGCGATTATTGCGCACGTCGATCATGGCAAAACTACGCTTGTCGATAAAATGCTTTTGGCAGGACAGTTGTTCAGGGAAAATCAACATTCGGGAGAATTAATCCTTGACAGTAATGATTTGGAACGTGAACGTGGAATAACGATTCTATCCAAAAATGTTTCGATTGACTACAAGGGAACAAAAATCAATATTATAGACACTCCGGGACATGCCGACTTTGGCGGTGAAGTGGAACGGGTGCTGAATATGGCCGATGGTTGCCTCCTGCTGGTGGACGCCTTTGAAGGACCTATGCCACAAACCCGCTTTGTGCTTCAAAAAGCCATTCAGATAGGGCTGAAACCTATTGTTGTGATAAACAAGGTGGACAAACCGAACTGCCGCCCGGACGAAGTACACGAAATGGTTTTCGATTTGATGTTTTCGCTGGATGCAACAGAAGAACAATTGGATTTCCCCACTATTTACGGCTCGGCCAAACAAGGCTGGATGTCGGAAGACTGGAAAAGCCCAACAACAGATATTACACCGCTCCTGGACGCCATTGTTCAGTACATCCCTGCGCCGGAAATATTGGAAGGCACGCCGCAAATGCTGATAACATCGCTCGATTACTCGAACTATGTAGGACGTATTGCCGTGGGACGTGTACATCGCGGCGAATTGAGGGAGAACCAGGATGTTTCGCTTTGTAAACGCGATGGCTCGATTGTGAAGACACGCATCAAGGAATTGAATGTGTTTGAAGGCTTGGGACGAATAAAAGTCAGTCAGGTACAATGTGGCGACATTTGCGCGCTGGTGGGCATTGACGGATTCGATATTGGAGATACTATCGCCAGCATCGAAAATCCCGAACCACTCGACCCGATTGCCATTGACGAACCAACCATGTCGATGTTGTTTACCATCAACAACTCGCCGTTTTTTGGGAAGGATGGTAAATATGTAACCTCCCGCCATATACACGACCGCCTGGTGAAAGAGCTGGATAAAAACCTGGCCTTGCGCGTGGAGCCAACCGACAGCGCCGATGCCTGGATTGTTTTCGGACGGGGCATTCTGCATTTGTCGATACTTATCGAAACAATGCGCCGCGAAGGATACGAATTGCAGGTAGGACAACCGAAAGTAATCATCAAGGACGTGGACGGTGTGAAGTGCGAACCTGTTGAATCGCTTACCATCAATTTGCCGGAAGAATATTCGAGCAAGATAATAGACATTGTAACCCGCCGCCGCGGTGAGTTGGTGATGATGGAATCGAAAAACGACCGCATCTTCCTGGAATTTAATATCCCTTCGCGCGGTATTATCGGGCTCAACAATGCCGCCCTGACCCTGTCGGCAGGCGAAGCTGTTATCGCCCACCGCTTCCTCGAATTTCAACCCTGGAAAGGCGATATAGAAAAACGCCTGAACGGGTCGATTATTGCCAGCGAATCGGGTAACGCATTTGCTTATGCTCTGGATAAACTTCAGGACAGAGGGCGCTTTTTTGTAGAACCTCAGACCGATATATATATGGGGCAGATTGTGGGCGAACATACCAAAGAAGGAGACCTGACCGTTAATCTGACCCGGGCGAAAAAACTGACCAACGTGCGCGCTTCGGGTACCGATGACAAAGCACATTTGGCGCCTGCCATTATATTCAGTTTGGAAGAAGCCCTCGAATACATCAAGGAAGACGAGTACGTCGAAATAACGCCAAGCGCGATAAGAATCCGCAAAATATACCTGGACGAAAACGACAGAAAACGATTGGGTAAAAAGGTAGCGTCGGCATAAAAAAATTAAGGCGCCGTGCGGCGCCTTAATCTCGTTAGCTTTGTAATAATCTCTGTTATGAAAGGATAGCAACTAAAAGTTTAGTTTTCTGCTAGAATCGTTTTCGATTCTGAAACAAAAGTATAGCATAATGCGGAGGATGTGGTTAATAATTACGATTATTAACCACAACTTTTTTAATACACTTATTATCAAATAATTAAATTGAAATATTTTTACAATTTTATTTCAGTAAAAAGTATTTCGCTCAAATTTTGTAGAAGGAATAGTCAATTTTTCCCTCTTATTTTTGGTTTTGGCGGAGTGGTTTGGGGGAATTTTTAGGTTGACTCTGTCATTGCGGGATCCGACCCGCAATTGAAGCGGAACGTAAATCGGCCTTAGCCAATCTCCCGACAAAAGCACAGAGTACCCCCAAACGGCTAGTAATACGATTACAAACAATCATTAAACTTTACACCAATAATTAGTTTTGAATCCGATTCGGAATTGTATTTTTGTGGAATAAAAAATTGAATATGGAAAATAAGACTAAAACGAAGAACCTCCGAAAAATATACCGTAATGCACTGGCTGTATATCTGAATGCAGCCACCGATAATGTGGAAAAATGCCTGAGTGTAACATCGGAAGAAAAAAAGGACGCTCTCCAAAAGCTAAGAGAGTGTAGTAACGATGCCAACAAAGAAAAATATTGGGAAGCAGCCCGAAACAATATTTTCTTTATCGGATGGATGACGAGCAAGCACAAATGCTTTATTCCCGACAACACGGAGGGTAAAACGAAAGAACAGATTCTCCACGAAAACTGGGAAATATTACTTGCTTGGCTAGGCATATTATTCGATCTCCGAAATTACTGGTCGCATACCGAACACAATAAAATAGTATTACCTGACAACATCAATGAAGCGCTGATAGATTTGTATGTGCAAGCATGTATGGAATCGGGCATTAATATTCCCGAAAAATACAAAGCCGAAAATGGGCTGAATATTATAGTGAAAGACAAGGAAAGTTACGAAGTTAAAGAAATCACGAAAGAACTATCCTTCACCGGAACTATGTTCTTTTGTTGTTTGTTTTTGGAAGGAAGGCAAATCAGCGATTTTCTGGAAGCGATGGAACTGAGTATCTATAGTTTTGATGAACTAAATGAACGATATGAACATAGACTGAATCAGGAAGAATACCCCGAAAATTTACGGAGAAAGCCGAAGCATTTTCTGTATGCTCGCGATGTATATAATTATTGGAAAATACGGGGGCATCGGAGTAATATTATAGAAGACCATAGTTTGGATGAGCAGGAAGCGTATTATGCGATGCTTGAATACCTGAAACGTTGCCCACTCGAATATCTGGAATTGGAAAATCCCGAAAAGAACGAAAAGAAACAAGTCAGAGTGGATGGGCAGGACTACGACATCCGCGAGAAAAACAAATTTATGGAATGGGGATTGGAGTTTTGGGACGAAGAAATGAAACGGCTTGGACTCACTAAATGGAAATGGGCAAAACATCAGTCGGCGGACGAAAAACAAAAAACACGGGAAGAGCTGGAGCAAAAAGCCAAAGAAAACGGACGTCCATACAAGTTTCCACGCTATAAAAAAGTCATATTCGATGAACCGGAAGATGAAGAAGAACGCATAAACTACCGAGGTGATGAACACGGGTTTACCTATTTCCTGATCAAGGATGATACGGAAACTGCCGCTCAGGCTATGTTTCGTTATGAGCAAACCAACACCCGCCAAGTGGTTGGTTTAATGGGTAGCCGGATGTTATGCTCGGTATTGGAATATTATTTTGCCAACTATCCTGTTACGGATAAGTCGGAAGAAACTGACAAGAAGCGAAAAACCTTTTGGGGCAGTTTATCTAATGCTTGTTTTCAACATATCGAATCTACCCATAAAAATACCGAATCTAAACCAGATATTACAAAAGAACAAGTGGCAAAGCGCATCGAATTCCTTCAACAGCAATACGATAAAGCTACCGAGAAAAAGATAATAAAAACAAAAGAGGGAAAAGAGGTGGAAGTCCCCTTTTTTACCTCCCATCAAAAAATACGCTTTATTCTCGACACATGGAACCAGGCGCTTACCCGTGGACAAAAAACCAATTTGGAGCACGCCGCCGACGATGGCAACAGGCTGGGCGGGAAGAACGGCTATCAGAAATTGCTCAGCTGTTTGTCGCTTATGGATAATAGTCTGGAAATCAAGCGAGAAAAGGCGCACAACGAATTAATAAGAATACTGACCAGCTTGGGTAGTGGGAAAACGGGCAAAACATACCTCTCTGTCCTCAACGAGGATATGGGTATTGATTTGGGAGATTATGACAGCTTGGACGCATTACTCGAAAGATGTATCAAATATCGAAACTCAATACTTAATGTATTCAGAGCTAAATTAGAAAAAGAATTTGACATAAAAGACTGGCGGCCACGCATCGAAATGCGTTGGTTGGACTTGCATGACGGACGGACAAGACGAGCCAGTCAACAAACAAGCCCGCCGAAAGAAAGCGTGCCGGAACCAACCCACATCATTAATGGGGATCATAAAGACTATGCGGCAACCGGACTGCCCCGCAATATTCGGCATTTAGAAAAATTTAAAAATTCTGTTGACTCCGAATATCTTGAAAAAACACACGAAAAAATCTATCCTTCGCCCAACAAGTGCGAATTACTGATTCCCGATTTCTTTAAAACCGGCAATGGCGAAGAACTGAATACCATACGGGGTAACCAACACGTGCGCAAACGTCTGTTTCTTATTCGTAGGCAAGATACTGTATTGTCGCACATCGCCTACAAAAGGGGAGTAGAGTTTATGGGAAAAGAATTGGAGGCTATTCGATTGAAAGAGAATGATTATCAAACCAAAGAAATGTTGTTGCCAATCAAAAACAACGAGACGGACGAACCTATCCTTAAGATAAGATTCTATTACCGGTATTACAGGCAAAACAGGTACCAACTGCCTGCAAAACTCACATTGCAAATTGCCCAATTACTGGTGTCGAGAGAGCTGGTTGAGCCCGGAGGCATCGTCCCTTTCAACCGTTTGGAGCCAGTAGCAAAAAGCAAGATGAATTTCGCCGAACGCTTAGCCTTGCTATCGAAAGAAGAGCAAAAGTTGCCGTTTGATGAAAAACAAGCTTTGATTAACGAACGTTTTGCTCGTGTAAATAACATCGTATTGAAACCCAATAACAATTTATCCGGCTTCTGTTTCGATGAGTTGTTGCAAGGGTACACTATTCGCAGGTGGGAGATAATGGAGGAGATTCACAAATTAGAAGATAAAGTAATAGGTGAATACAAACTCAGCCCAAACGAAAAAGGTTATATTGAGTTTAATTCCATCTGCGATACATTGGAAGCTGACGCAAAAATTAACGCAGAGGAAAAAGCGATGCTGAGGGATGTGCGCAATGCCGCTTTCCATGGCAAGTTGCCGAAAGACAAATATATGCCCGATAAAGAACATATAAAACAAACAGTGAAAGAAAAGAAAGAAAAATATTACCTCGATTACTTTGGATACGGAGTGAAATTAGTATCGGATATTTTGAAGAGAATATAGAAGAATGGAACAAAATATAAATTGTTATTTTGCGTAAATAACATTATACACACCCGTATTATGGCGGGTAATTACAGCCCGTTACTTTTCCGATGTGGAATTTTTGCTGAACACACCCGTATTATGGCGGGCAATTACAGCAAATAAGTTGTTGATTTTTTGATATACTGGGCTGAACACGCCCGTATTTTGGCGGGCAATTACAGCATTTTAAGGGAATCGCCTTTTTGTTTTCCTGCTGAACACACCCGTATTATGGCGGGTAATTACAGCTTATTGACCCTATTATTTGTTCCGCTACTGCTGAACACACCCGTATTATGGCGGGTAATTACAGCCTGTCGATAAAATCGCCAACCGTCCAGCCGGCTGAACACACCCGTATTATGGCGGGTAATTACAGCTTAGATGGAGTTGCCTATATTGGAGCCTTGGCTGAACACACCCGTATTATGGCGGGTAATTACAGCGCAGTCTCCGCTGGAAGCGTTTTGTGCGTAGCTGAACACACCCGTATTATGGCGGGTAATTACAGCCAGGAGTCGAACCTGCAAAATTATGATCCTGCTGAACCCACCCGTATTATGGCGGGTAATCACAGCAAAGAGCTGCATTTCAAAAAAATTGAAATGCAGCTCTTTTATTGCTTGTTCCCCTTTGGGGGTGTGGTCGCTACGAAAACCTCATTCCCACCTAATTTAATTTAACTAAACAACCTCATTAACAATGGATTACAAGATATAATTTAACCTAATTACCTCATTGTTCATACGTTTTTTGTGCCGATAAATTTTTGTGTAAATAAATGAGGTAATGAAGTCGGGTTATTTATTATAACATACTGCTACTGAGGTTGTTTTGTTAAATTGAATTAGGTGGGAATGAGGTTTTTTTATCCGTATTTATCGTAGGGGCGTATGGCATACGCCCGCTGCCGCGAATAGGTTGCAACGATAAATAATACACCTGCACGAATGCGGGCGTATTCGATACGCCCCTACGATGTAATCAATTCAATCATAAAAATCAGCTACAATCAACGGTTCGGACGATTGGTCAGGAGATTGCGGGTCGGAGCCCGTAATGACAAAGAGGCAGGGAAACTCCTCTCAAAATCTCACCTTCTCGGCAACAACAAAATCCTTTGAAGAGATATTTACTATGTAGAGGCTGCCTTTATGCTGCTCTAGTTGGTACGATTTTTCTTTGGTGGAAAAGGTGTCGGCTACGATTGTTTTTCCATCAACAGTGAGTATGCGTATTTGGTAGTTCTGGTTGTCGTCCACATTTTTTGTTACGCGAATGCGACCTGTTTTGTCGGATAGTACTTTGACGTTTTCGTTCGATATAAGGGTTGGGGTTATGGCTGTTTCGGTATCGGATTTTGCCATGTCCAGCGCTTTTATCATGTCGGGGATTCCGTATCCATAGTCGTCATCGGGATGGGCATATTTGTCCGAGGATTTTCTGACGAGTTCAATCAGTTGCTTGTTTGTCAGGTTCGGGTAGGCTTGCCACAGGCAGGTTACCAGGCCACACATAATGGGCGATGAAAACGAGGTTCCCGAGGCATTCCCCACATATCCGTTCCAGGTAACAGTAGAGGCCGAACTGCCGACCGCCACCACATCGGGTTTGGTACGAAAGTCGGACGCAGGTCCTCTCGAACTGAAAGAGGCAAGCGTCGAATCTCTTGCTATGGCGCCTACTGTCAGCACCTCTTCCGAATCGCCGGGAGCGGTAATGTAACGCCAGGGTTTGACGCCTTCGTTACCGGCGCTACCCACTACCAGTATGCCCTTATTGGAGGCCATAGTGGCTCCTTTGCTTATAAATGTTGTTTTTCCGTCGAGTTGGGAATAGCTGTAACTCATTTCCGCCACATCGAAGACCGAATAGCCCAACGAAGTGTTGATGACATCCACTCCCACACTATCGGCAAATTCCGCCGCTGCCAGCCAGTAATCTTCCTCCACCGGATATTCCGAACCGGGGTTCTCCGATTGCAGCAACCAATATTGGGCTTCGGGAGCCGTGCCGATATATATCCCCGGCAAATCGGTCGCCATGCACGAAAGCACCCTCAATCCGTGATCCATCTCGTAATCGTCGTCTTCGGAGTAAATAAAGTTTTTCCGTCCCCGTATCAGGATATTTTCCAGTAGCATATTATCGTCCAAGCCCTTAAATCCGCCATCTATTACGGCAATCTCCATGCCATCGCCCCTGAATCCGGCGCGATGCAGCGAATCGCCGTTGTGAATGGCTATTTGGGCATACGAATTTCCGTAATATCCGGGCATTTCGGCTTGGGTTTTCGGCATCGACCGATAGCCCTTTTTGGTTTCCCCGCCTTTCTTTTTCCAAACCCAGGCAACGTCTTGCACAAAATCGAGCTTTTTTATCTCCTCCACCAGCGCCGAATCCGCGCAATGAACGGTGATAGTGGCCAGCCACTTGCTTTTTGCTACAACCACACATCCCAACTCTTCCAAGCTGGTAATATATTGTGCCGATATGGGGAGATCCGATTCATCGACCGGAATATGCTGTCTTACCCTTCGGGCAATGGCTCTGTCCGACAGGTATTGCTGGGGATTACTGATGCTGAATGAAGACGTTCCCTTATCGTTGAGGTAAATGCGGAACTTATAGGCCGACTCAGCCTGACTGACCGAAATTATTGTCGATAAAAATAGAAGGACTGTAAAAAGTTTGTATTTCAACATATTATTGTTAATTAAATAACAAAAATAGAGAGGAATTTTATGATTGCCAAATATTCCGCTTTAATAAAACAAGAATTATAGCTATCTTTCGCCTCTTTTTTAAGTTTAGCGTTAAAAAAACAGATGAATGAAAGATTTTATTAAAGTACTCAAGCGTTTTATCCCGCCCTATAAACGGCAGCTGATACTAAGCTTCACGTTCAACCTCTTGTCGGCATTGATGAATGTCGTATCGTTCGGATTGATTATTCCCATCCTGAATATATTGTTTAAAATTGACGAATCGAAGTACGAATTTATGCCCTGGTTCAACGTCGGCGCCGAAACAGGAATACAAAAATTTGAAGGTTTTTTTGAGGCCGCCAAAAACAATTTCTATTACTATACCACTTCGGGCATGGATACCTACGGGGCCGACAATATGTTGCTGTTCTTTGCCTCGCTGCTCATTGTGATGACGTTGATAAAAATGGGTGTAACCTACCTCAGCACATTCTACCTGATACCGATAAGTACGGGCGTTGTTCGTGATATTCGCAACCAGATAAATGATAAAATTCTGTCGCTGCCGCTTACTTTTTTCTCCGAAGAACGCAAAGGAGATATTATAGGCCGGATGACGGGCGACGTGAACGAAGTGGAGAACTCCATCATGAAGTCGCTGGATATGCTTTTCAAGAATCCGGTGCTGATACTCATCTATTTTTCTACAATGTTGATTATCAGTTGGCAGTTGACTTTGTTTGTGCTGGCGCTTTTGCCCGTATCGGGATTTATTATGGGGCGCATCGGGAAAACATTGAAACGCCGCTCGACACAGATACAGGAAAAATGGGGCGGACTGATTGCTCAGATAGAAGAAACATTGGGCGGATTGCGTGTTATCAAGGCCTTCAATGCCGAAAAGAAAGTATCGAACCGCTTTCATGCCGGAGGGAACGAACTGAGACAGATGACAAACAGGGTTATTCGCCGACAAGAACTGGCGCATCCCCTAACCGAACTGCTCGGCACAACAATAATAGCCATTGTGCTGTGGTACGGCGGCAGCCTGATACTCAGCCACGATGCTGGAATCACCGCTTCGAGCTTTATGTTTTACCTGGTGATGTTTTACAGCATTATCAATCCGGCGAAAGATTTTTCGCGCGCGGCCTACGCCATTCAGAAAGGCTTGGCTTCGATGGAGCGTATCGACAAAATATTAAGCGCCGAGAATAACATTAAAGACCCCGAAAACCCCGTAGAGATAATATTCGAGAAACAAATTGAATACAAAAACCTGTGGTTCAAGTACCAGTCCAACTGGGTGTTGCAGGATGTAAACCTCGTTATACCCAAAGGAAAAACAATTGCGCTGGTCGGCCAGTCAGGTTCGGGCAAATCGACCATGGTGGATTTGCTTCCTCGCTTCTACGATGTAGCCCAGGGCGGCATAGCCATAGACGGTACCGATATACGCAATGCCAGGGTGCACGATTTGAGGGCATTGATGGGAAATGTGAATCAGGAAGCGATACTGTTTAACGATTCTTTCCTCAACAACATCACCTTCGGAGTGGAGTCGGCGACTATGGAGCAGGTGATTGAAGCGGCAAAAATAGCCAATGCCCACGACTTTATCACAGCCACCGAAAATGGCTACGAAACCAGTATCGGCGACCGCGGCGGCAAACTTTCGGGCGGTCAGCGGCAACGGATAAGCATCGCCCGTGCGGTGTTGAAAAACCCGCAGATACTCATCCTCGACGAGGCCACATCGGCCCTCGACACCGAATCGGAATACCTGGTGCAGGAAGCATTGGAAAATTTGATGAAAAACCGCACAACCATCGTCATAGCGCACCGCCTTTCGACTATCAGGAGCGCCGATGAAATTTGCGTGATGCACGAAGGACGGATAGTTGAACGCGGACACCACGACGAACTGTATGCCCTGAACGGATACTACCGCAAATTATGCGACATGCAACAATTCTGATTTTTTTGATTTGCAGGACAAAACGCCCCGTTCGCGGCAACGGGCGAAAGATATTTCGCCCCTACGGTAATACGGACGCGGAATACAGACGTGGCGTGCCACGTCTGTATTTGTCGTATTTGTATATGTGTAAAACAAGAGCCCATCCGCGGCAGCAGGCATACACACAGCGAGTTTCATTATTCTCATCAGCATATTAGCACATCAGCACATTATTCTCATTATTATCCCCATCCCCATTCTGCCTTTTTCATGCGTTTTCTCCGATAAAAAGATATTTTAACGGGATAATGTTATTGATATTTCAGTAATCGCACTATTTTTGTCAGTTCAAACAATTGAAATTTTAAATTTTAAAACTAAAAACTGGAAATTATGTTGAAGACTATTTTGTCTGTTACCGGAAAACCTGGTTTATTCAAACTAATATCAAGTGGGAAAAACATGGTTGTTGTTGAGTCGCTGACGGAGAACAAAAGAATACCGATTTATGCCCGCGATAAAGTAGTTTCACTTGGCGATATAGCGATGTACACAGCCGAAGGAGAAGTCCCTTTACAAGAGGTATTGATTTCGATTAAACAAAAAGAAAACGGCAATATCGCGTCGATACAGCCATCTGCCAGCCCCGAAGACCTGAAAAAATATTTGAGCGAAATACTTCCCACATACGACAAAGAACGGATTTACAGCTCGGATATTAAGAAATTAGTCAGCTGGTATAATCTGTTGATTACCACCAAAATTGATTTCGAGACAAAACAAGAAGCAGCAGCGGGCGAAGAAACAGCGGATGCAAAAGAAGAAGTAAAAGCAGTATTGCCCAAAGCCGAAGCTCCTAAAAAAGAGAAAAAAGCAAAAGTTCCGGTAGCCACCACCAAAAAAACAACTGTCGAAAAAAAGACAAGAAGCAAGAAAGGCTGAACAAAGTAAGTATCTTTAGTATATAAAAAAAATGGGGCTGTGTCAAAAGCCTGTCATCCCGTGCCTGACACGGGATCTCCTAACAAACATCAGTTGAATGTCAGGAGATTGCAGGTCGAAGCCTGCAATGACAAGCTCAGAAAAAGGCTTTTGACACAGCCTCATTTTTTTTGGTTGTTTATCTACAACTTCCTCAACCCTTTAATCTGCGCATTATCGGTTACTTCCAACAAACTAATGGCATACCCGCCACCGGGCGCTGATTTTTGCGTGAGTTTCGATTTGCTGTCAACGAGCGCTTTGCGTATGACGTATGCCTGCGGATTGGTTTTGTAATCGGCATGGGGGGCATCGGCATAAATGGTGGCGATGTATTTTTTATCCGGCTCCAGAAAATCGAAAGAAATGCTGGAGGTAAATCCTTTCTCGCCACACACATTTCCTACAAACCAGCTGGAACTTCCTTTGGCTTTGCGGGCAACGGTAATGTATTCGCCCGGTTCGGCTTCCAGGTATTTGGTGTCGTCCCAATCCAGGGCAACATCTTTGATGAATTGGAATGCATCCAAAAAACGGTTGTAGTTTTCGGGCAGGTCGGCAGCCATTTGCAAGGGGCTGTACATGGTTACGTACAAGGCCAATTGGTTTGCTATGGTTGCGTTGACGTGCGAATGATTATTCGGATTCATTTTCTCGACATCCATTTCAAAAATTCCGGGCGTATAATCCATGGGGCCACCCAGCAGCCGGGTAAACGGCAGAATGGTAACATGATTGGGTTTGCTTCCGCCAAAGGCCTGGTATTCTGTTCCGCGAGCCGATTCGTTGCCGATGAGGTTGGGGTAGGTGCGGCAAATTCCGGTGGGACGAACCGCTTCGTGCGCATTGACCATTATTTTATAATCGACCGCTTTTTTGATAGCGTGCAGGTAATGATTGTTTTGCCATTGACTGTAATGATAGTCGCCGTGCGGCAACATATTGCCTACATAACCGCTTTTCACGGCATTGTAGCCATTGTCTTTCATAAACTGATAGGCGCGATCCATCCACCAGTCGTAATTGCGGGTGGAAGCCGATGTTTCGTGGTGCATAATCAGTTGAACGCCTTTGCTTTTGGCATATTCATGAATGCCTTTCACGTCAAAATCGGGATAGGGAGTGATGAAATCGAAGACAAAATCTTTTTGATGACCAAACCAATCTTCCCAACCGATATTCCAACCTTCGACCAATACGCCGTCGAAACCGTGTAAAGCGGCAAAGTCGATGTATTTTTTCACGTTAGCAGTTGTTGCACCATGTTTGCCATGCGGTTTTGCCTGGCTATAATCCGAGACGCCGATTTGCACCACCGGAAAGTCGGAGGTGTAAGACCACTCGCTTTTGCCGGTAATCATTTCCCACCAAACACCAACATATTTGGTTGGCTTAATCCAGGAAGTATCTTCAATTTTACAGGCTTCGTTCAGGTTCAGCGTCATATTGGAAGCGAGGATTTCGCGTGCATCATCGCCCACAATAACCGTACGCCAAGGCGACACGGAGGGCGTTTCGATATACCCTTTCGCACCCGTTCCATCGGGAGTCAGATGCGATTGGAACACAAAGGTTTTGTCGTCCAGATTCAAGTGCATGGCTGCATAATTAATCAAAGCGGCTTCGTGAATATTGATATACAATCCCTTGTCGGTTTTCATCATCAACGAGGTCTGTACGCCTGTGGGCGAGAATTGTGTTTGCGAAGAGTTGTCGGTAACAGCGGCTTTCATCAGTCCGCGGATTTCCGACAAGCGCGAAGTCGTGTAATCGTATTCCTGCGTATCGTAGTCGCCCGGTAGCCAATAGGCGGTGTGGTCGCCGGTCAATGCAAATTCCGTCAATTCTTCCTTAATGGTGAAATAAGTCAGATTGCCGCCTTGTTCCGGGAATTCATACCGGAATCCCAAGCCATCGTCGAACAAGCGGAAACGGAGATTGATAATGCGCTTGGTGGTCGTTTGTTGCAGTTGCACCAACAATTCGTTGTAATGATTGCGAATATCTTTTGTTTCGCCCCACACCGGTTGCCAGGTTTCGGCGAACGCGCTTGTTTTTGTATCAACAATTCTGAAACCGTTGAACAAGTTGGTACGCAAATCAAACTTCAAGGTTTGTGCCGTTTTGGGGGCGAAATCGTCAAATGTCCGTTGAATACCTTCCGGCATCAGTTCCAATCCCAATTTGCTGGGTTTGATGACCGCTTGGCCTTTGTAATCGAGCGTGTAGGTTGGAGAGCCCTCGCTCGAAAGCGAAAACGTCATGCTCGCTCGTCCGTTGGGCGATTTCAATTCTTGTGCCACTATTACGGATGCGCTTATCAAACACATCCACAGTATATTTATTATTCGTTTTTTCATCTTCGTATTCATTTAATATTCAACGACAAGCATATCCCAATATTTCAACGAGGGCAAGGTGAATGTAATCTCGTTGCCGGTTTGCGTAAAGGCGACGGCGCGGGCAACTCCCTTGTCGTTATCCGGCGAGGCCATCCATAGTTTGAGCGCCGGTTTGGAGACGGAGACGGTCAATGTTACCTCCGACAAGGTTTCCGGTTCGCGTTGCGTGCCGTTGGTGTCGCGCCATTCCATAGTAGAGGCATTGGTGAAATTGATGAAATGGAACACCTCTTTATCGGCCAGTTTTCGGCTGAAAGTAGCAATCGTTCCTTGTTGCACGGCTTCGGTAATCAGCGTTCCGCCATCGCGCAACAAGTTTTCATAGCCCACCAAGAAATCGTAGTAGTTGGTCAAGGCGCTCTTCAAGGCAGTCTTCATTTGCAGGTTGCTATTGGGGAAATATTCATTCGCCAGATAATGTTCTCCTATTTCCAGGTGCGAGCCGCCGGTGGCAAAAATCACCGCATTGGCCAATAAAACGCCCGCCTCATTCACATAGCCCGTGTTGCTCGATTTGGCATAGTTGATGTAAGCTGCCAGAACGGTATTTTTGCTGTAATTGCTATACGCATTGTTATCAAGAATAATTTGCACTAATTGGTCGAACGACTTATTCGGGTCCCATACTTCGGTGTAGAGGAAATCAACCGGACTGGTGGCTATGCTATTGCCTTGCCCGAACTGATTGACGGCATTTGTTACATGATATTTCTGAGGAAAAGCCTGTTTCATTGCCTCAATAAACGAGCGATAAGTTTCATCCAGTTTCAGCTTGTTTCCGGCATAATCATATACGGCGCCACGGTCGCCAACCTGGTCGATGTGGTATCCATCGAAGTCATACACGGCATAAACGTCTTTCGTGCGCTGTGTCATATAATTTTGCCACTCCACATTGGCCGGATTGGTCAGATAGATGCTGCTGCGGAAAGGCGGGTTGAGGTGCAGCTTGTCTTTCTCGCCGTGATTCGTGTCTTTGTAGATATACCATTCTTCCTTTACGCCATCGGCAGCCGCATTTTTCAGCGCGCCAAACAGCAGGTTGTAAAACATTGCTTTCATGCCCTTAGCGTGAGCTGCCGAGATGTAGCCGTCGATGGTAGAACGATAGGTGGGGCGATCCATTATATCCGGCCACGACTCAGCAGGTTTTTCTACTGTGCCCGCCAAAGGACGGTGATGGTCGTAATGCCAGTCGTAGAACTGAATCCCATTGATGTGGTAACGGTTCATTGTGCTGATATTGTTTTCGATGCTCGCCTTGTTCATTTTCCCATATTCCGAAAGAAATCCGTAACGGGGGAATTTCTTCCAATCGGACGACACATCCACGCCAATGCTTTCCCTGATGACTTCTTTCCCGTCAATCACTTCGTACAAATCGACCAAGTAACCCTGAAAATCGGCGCTTGGAGGTGTCCACGACCAGGCAGCGCCCGAAAGATTTTCTTCTTTTAACACATCGCCCAAGTGCGAATAGCGCACTTTTGTGCTGGGGCCAAAGGATTCCTTTAGCTTAAACTGTACTGCCTCGCCGGGTTTGTAGCAGGCCTTATCCGTACTGATCGGAGTATTGAAATAAGTATCTCCGTAGCTAACCGGATTGTTTTCGGTTTCGTAATAGTCGGTGCAACCAGTTAGTATGCACAGACCAAGTATTATTGATGAAATCATTTTATTCATTGTATTAATTATTTATTTGACACAGCCTCGACAGAACTTTGAGACAGCCTCCTGAATTATTGTTTTTTTATAACCACCGTTTCTTGCAATTGGTCTAACTCAATGGAATAGGTTCCGGCTTCGGTAATGTTCCATTTGTTGTCAGCTCCGGCTCCCGGATAATGGAATATCATTTGTTCTTCGCTTCCGGTTGGCGCCATTCCGGGCTGAGAAGCGAGGAACCACGCGCCATTCCAATCGCTTTGCTTGTCGCAGGTAAATTTCAGCTCGCCGGTATTCAACTGCCCTGTCCAAGTGAATTTATAGGGGTCGCCTCCGGCTGTCATCGGAGTGGCATTATTTATATCCCATTCCTTGGGCGTAGCGCTACCCACCAGATAAATCATAGCGTATGGAGTGAATGGCACAATGTCAATTTTCATATCGCGGGTGTTGAGTGCGATTTTATAAATACCTCCGCTGATGTTCCATTTATAATCGGGATCGCCTGCCCATTTAGCCACATTCAAACCCGAACCTTCGGGTGTTGCATCTATTTCGGGGCGGAAGAATACGGCATCCCAATTTTCCTGCGTAGCAATCTTAATTTCGCCACCCGCCGAAAGGTCGGCATTGTAGTGGAAAACAAACTGGTCGGAAGCATCAACAGTCATCGGCTTGAATGACCATCCGGTTGGATTACCTACAAACCATAGTTCGCTATATTCGGGAGCATCCAAGGCCTCAACCCGAATAGCCAGCGTGATGATGTTGAGCGTAATCCGATATACACCGGCAGTCGCTATCACAAACTTCTCGTCATACGGGTCGTCATCCGATTCGCGGAAATACAATTTAGTATCATCGCTGCCTTTGTTGTACGAAGGTGTAAAGTCGCCCAGGTTGGTAATGAACTTCAACGATCCGGCTGTTAATTTTCCTTGCCAGGTAAATCCTCCGGCTGTTCCGGTAACGCTGTTCATCTTGGTGGCGTTATCTGCGCTCCAACCATTAGGGCTAGCATCGCCTATCAGGTAAAGTGTTTTGGAAACCGGCTTGTAACCGCTCACTTTAAAAGCGACCGTTCCCGAAACCTGTGGGGCAATGCCTTCGGCCCTGACGATAGCCGTTACGCGGGCTTCCAGTTCGGCCTCTTCGTTGGGCGCTATGCCAAAATGATTAATTAACACATCGTTGAGTTTTTCCGTTTTCAAAGAGGCAGAAGTAACACCCTTATCGAATGTTTGTTCCCAACTTGCATCAAAATCCGTTCCTTTTTTAGCCAGTTCCAAGGTATAGGAGATAGCCGTGTTGGTATTGAAATTCGAGCCCGGCGTCCAATTAAATGTGAGGGCATTGCTTTCCGGCGCGGTGATGTCGAGCGCCAGCTCTGTTTCGGTTGCCGACAACACCAGGGGCTGATTGCCTTTGTCGGTATTCATCAAATCGTCATCGCAGGCAGCAAAGCCTGAAGCAACGATGCAAATTGCAAGTATTTTATAGATTGTTTTCATTGTCATCTGTTTTTGTTCGTGATTATTAATAACCGGTGTTTTGTTTCAAATTCGGATTGGCGTCAATTTCCTTTTGCGGAATAGGGAGCAATAAATGCTTTTTGGAGGCATTCACTTTACCTATTGAGTGTAAGAAATCCAAGGCATACTGACCGCCTTCCCAACGGATAATATCGAACCAGTATTGTCCCTCGAAAGCGAGTTCCATGCGGCGTTCGTGGCGGATTTTGTTGCGCATGGCATCCTGATTCAGATTTTCTACATCGCCCCGATTCGTCAGGCCGGCACGTTTACGCACTTCATACAAAGGCTCTTCGGCATCCGTAGTATAACCTTGCTCGTTGAGGGCTTCGGCTTTCATCAGCAACACATCGGCAAATCGCAAAACAATGATGCTGGCCGAATTGGTATTGTAGTCGGGCGATACGGTGAGCGGCGCCAGAAACTTGCGCACATTGTATCCGGTGGAAGACATGGTACTCTTATAAGACTTCCCGTCGAAAGCAGGACAGCCTTCGTACAGAATGGTTTTGTCTTTCCGTAAATCACCGGCTTCGTATTGGTCAACAAATTCCTGTGTCGGTTGATTCCAGCCGTAACCGCCGCCTACCCAGTTGCTATTGCGAGGGCCCATATACGTGCTCAACCAGCAAGCCTGATTTTCATCGCTCCAGAAATCGGCTTTCGTCAAACCCAGGTATTGTATCTCGAACAACGATTCGGTGGTGTTTTTGTTGCGTTCTTCGCCGCCAAAGCAATCGCTGTAATCGGGATTGAGGGCGTAGCCCAAGCTTTCGACTTCTTCGCACAGCTTCACACATTCGCCATAGTTGCCCAATGTCAGGTAAACTTTCGCCAGCATACCGGCAGCGGCTCCTTTGCTTGCCCTACCCAAATTGCTGGTGTTGTATTCTCCGCGAGAGGGTAACAATTCAATGGCGTCTTTCAGGTCGGGAATGATTACTTCGTTGTAAATTCTGTCTTTGCTTACGCGGGAAGAGAACAGATCATCGCCGGGCGTAATGGGTTTCAATGTCAACGGAACATCGCCAAACAGCTGTACCAGCAGAAAGTAATAGCTGGCGCGAAGAAATTTAGCTTCGCCGAGGCAGCGATTCTTTATTCCATCGCTGATATTCATTTGAGGCACATTTTCTATCACAGTATTGCAATACAGAATGCCCGGATTGGGGCCGCGCCAAAGGTCAATGGCCGCAAAATTGTCGGGACCGGCTACGAAGTTGGCCAGTTGAATGGTTTCGATGCCATCGTCTCCTCCTCCTGCACCCACAATACTGTTTCCGGCAATAATGTCGAGCGTCCATATTCGCATGTTGTACAACTTGGGGCGTTGCATGGGTTGATAGGCGGCATTGGTCATGGCAATGGCCGAGTTTTCGTCCGAAATTGTTTCGGCGCTTGGGTCTTCAAACGGTTCTTTGTCCAGAAAATCGGAACAGGAACTCCATATAGTTGTCAGGAGAATGAATCCCAGTATAGCTGATTTTTTCATGATTGTATTTTTTATATTGATTAGAATTTAAGATCAACGCCGAAACTAAGGGTGCGCGTAAGCGGGTAATTACTACTGTCCACACCGCTTTGCACTTCGGGGTCGAAACCGGAATAATTGGTGAGCGTCCACAAGTTTTGCGCCGAAAAATAGACCCGCAAATTGCTCAATTGAGCTTTCTTTGTCAAGGTTGCAGGGAGCGTATAGCCGAACGTTAAGTTTTTCAGGCGCAGGTAGCTTCCATCTTCCAGAAAACGATTGGAGTTGCGGGTGTTCTTGTTCGGGTCGCTATAAATGGCGCGCGGCGCCGAATTGCTTGTTCCCTCCCCTGTCCAGCGGTCGAGTACTTTTTTCGTCTGATTCCGAACGGTGTACATTCCTTCCAGTGTTACGCGGTTGGCATTGTAAATATCATTGCCGGCAACACCCTGAAAGAAAATCTGCAAATCGAAATTGCGGTAGGCGAAGCTGTTGTTCATGGCAAAGTTCCATGTGGGCGTAGGGTTGCCGAGGCAGGTGCGGTCGTAATCATTCACCACGCCATCGTTGTTGATGTCCAGAAACTTAATATCGCCGGGAGAGGTGCTGTTGGCTGGGTCGGCTCCCTGATACTGATAAGCGTAATTGTTTACTTCGTCCCAGGTTTGGAATAAGCCATTGGTAACATAGCCATAAAATGCGCCCACCGGTTTGCCTACGCTATGCGTCTGATAACCGTAATACATCGGCACATCGCCATCAAGCGCTATCACCTTGTTTTTGTTGTACGACACATTGAAATCGGTATTCCATTCCAACTGTCCGGTTAGGTTGCGTGAATTTATGGACACTTCGTAGCCGGTATTTTTCACTTTTCCGGCATTCGTCATAGGCGTATAGCTATCGGAATAGCCCGAACTGATAGGCACGACCATTCCCACCAACATATTGGAGGTATTTTTGATATAGGCATCGAAAGTCAGGTTGATGCGTTGCTTGAGCAGGCTCAGGTCTAAGCCGATATTACCTTGCTCGATGGTTTCCCACTTGATGTTCGGGTTGGGCATCACCAGCGGATAGAGGGTGGATACGGGTGTTCCGTTGAAGATGTATTGTCCTGTTTTCAGGCGCGTTACTGCCGCATAATTATCCAGCACGGCCTGATTACCTGTGATTCCATAACCTGCACGCACTTTAATATCGCTCAGCACATCGTTCTTCTTGTAAAAAGATTCTTCGGACAAACGCCATGCTGCCGAGAACGAAGGGAAAGCGCCCCAGCGGTTTTCTTTGGCAATGCGCGAAGTACCATCGCGGCGAACAGTAGCCGTCAGCAGATACTTATTGTCGAAGGTATAGTTGACGCGACCGAAGAAGGACAACAAGGCCCATTCGTTTCTGCTACCACCCACCGTTGGGTCGAGCAAGCCGTTGTTTAACTGGTTGTAATCGTCCGACAAAAATTCGGTGATACTTCCGGTCATGTAGTTATATACATTGTTCTGGGCGCTCGAACCAATCATCACATTCAGGCTGTGTTTCTCTCTGAAGGTGTCCATATACGTCAGGGTATTGTCCCACAAGTATGTCAGGCTTTTGTGCGAACCTTCGCTCCGGTAAGAACTGGGTACAGGAATCGGCTTCCAATCGTATTTGGGAGAGAAAGACATGGTGTCCCAGAATTTAAAATCAATTCCCCCTAAAGTTTTGAATGTAAGTTTATTGAAGAGAGATACTTCGGCATAAAGATTACCCAGGGCATTGTACCCATTAGTCGTATTCTTCTCTAATTTGGCTGTACCAATCGGGTTGCGCATGTCGCCATAGAATTTTGCTTCGTTTCCCGGGCCGGAATACGTGCCGTCGTCGTTGAGTATGGATTGAGTAGGCAAGGAGGCCATTGTATTAATCACGCTGTAAGAACCGTTCTTCTTCACATCGCTGCTCAGGGTCAGGTTGTTTCCGAACTTCAACCACGAACGCACTTTCGATTCGTTGTTGAACTGCAAGGTGTAACGGCGATACGAGGTATTGAGGACAATCCCGTCCTGATTGAACACGCCGCCGGAAACATAATAGTTACTCTTCTCGCTACCACCGGAGTAAGCCACCGAATAGTTTTGCATGCAGGCTGTTCGCAGCAGGGCGTCTATCCAATCGGCGCCTGCTCCCCAAAGCTTGGGGTCGGCAAAATCGGGACGTTGCCGTTCGTTGTTATTCGCCATCATTTCGTTATGCAGCGAGGCAAACTGCGAGGCGTTCAGCATTTTCGGAACGCTGGTTGCTTGTTGTATGCCCCAGTTGGCGCTCACCGAAATAAGGCCATCGCCCGATTTCCCTTTCTTGGTTGTAACCATTACCACGCCATTCGCTCCGCGCGAACCATAGATAGCGGTTGACGAAGCGTCTTTCATGATGTCGATAGATTCCACATCGTTTTGGTTGAGTGCATTCAGAGGCATGTCCGTAGGTACTCCGTCTATGACCAGCAAGGGGTCGCAATTGTTGATAGAGCCCAAGCCGCGAACGCGAATAGAGGCATTGCTGCCCGGAGCGCCGGAATTGATTATCTGCACGCCGGCAGCCCGTCCTTGCAAAGCTTCGCCGATATTGGCAACAGGTTTATTCTGCATGTCTTTGGCGCCGACAGACGAGAGCGAACCGGTGAGGTCTTTCTTGCGCATTACGCCATAACCAACGACCACCACTTCGTCCAGCATCTCAACATCTTCCTGAAGCACAATGTTGAAATTCACTTGTTCTCCCACAATCAGGCTCTGTGATTTGTAGCCCAAATACGAAAAATTCAAGACCGTTTCTTTTCCCGGGACATCCAACTGAAATTTTCCGTTGATGTCGGTATCAGTTCCGGTAGAACTTCCTTTTACGAATACCAACACGCCGATGAGCGGCATTTTTTCTTTGTCGGTAACAGTCCCCGCGATTTTAAAAGACTGTGCTTTAGCCGGTAATATGCAGAGGCATATCAGCAAGCATAATAATAGGCATTTTTTATTTTTCATAATATTTATAAATTATACGGTTAATAATGCAACACGTACGCACAACGTGCAAAAAGTTCTTTTTTCTTTCATGGTTTTATAGATTTTAATGTTCCTGTTGCAAAAGAACATCAAAGATGAACCCGTTTTTCTTACAAGAGTAAAAAAGTGGACGATATGCTTGTTGTGTTTATTATAAGATATTGATAATTATTATATTACAATTTTGTCTCGATTAAAAAAAAGTGGATGCCATGTATGCGTTTATTTGCTAAACGAGCCAATTTCCATAATACTTTTCTCAAAGTCTTCGCGCGGAATGGCCGATTTGCTTTTAATTTTTGCACGATAGTTATAGATGGTATTGCTCGAATACCTCAAAAATTGGGCTATTTTCGAGCTGTCGGTAATCCCCAAGCGGATGAGTGCGAAGATACGCATTTCCACATTCAACAGTTCGCCCTGTTTTCTCACAAAACGTTCTTCGGGCAACAGCAAAGCATTGAAATCTTCGATGAAAGTGGGGAAAAGATACAAAAATGTATTATCGAAGTTTTGGTACAATTCGGCCAGTTCCTTTTCAACCATTTCGGTGGACTTCAACATCCTGAACAGCTCTTCCAGTTTATTATCGGCAGCCTTGCGGTTTAAGCTCTTCCGGTAAGTTTCCAGTTTGTCGATATAGGTTGAACAGAGGTCTAAGAAGCGCCCGATGTATTCTTCCTTGATATGGTTGGCCTCCGACAGTTTTTGGTTGTAATGTTGCAATTGCCCGTTTAAGCCTTTGAGTTGTAAATTGATATTCGACAAGTCTTTGCGGGCCTTGCTCAGTTTCTTCATTTGCTTGTAAACATACAGCACCGCAATAATCAGGAAAGAGGATAAAACAGCGGTTAAAAGGAGATAAAATCGCAGTTGTTCCTTTTGCTTATTCGTCTTTTCCTGATAGGCGTCGTCAATAATCGGGAATATTTTGGTTATTTCAAACGTACGCATCCGCGCGTTGCAAAAAGTAGCATCTTCCAACGAATATTTGATGTATTTGTAGGCATGATTCAGGTCGCCCGATTCGTACAGCAAAAGAGCCAAAGCTTGCATGGAAGCGTTCTCTTTGATGGCATCCCTGATGTCGGCAATGGCCGATTGGGTATAGTATAGTTTGGCCTGTTCCCTCTCTCCTTTTGCCATAAACACCTCGGCAATGGCATAGTTCAATACGGCAAACAGATGATTGTCGGGTTCAACGGTTTTCAATAAATCGAACAGAATTTTGCCGGCATCCTCTACCTTATTCTGTTCCAACAGCTTTTCGGAATAAACAATTAAATAATGGTCGGTTGTTTTATCCAGTATCTGGAGCAGCGAATCGCGGTAAATATCGCTAATCTGCTTATATTCGGATGCATACACGTTATTGTTGGAGTAATTGCAATACACCTCCTTTTGGTAGTTGAAGTACTTTATCCTCAATTCGTTCGGAAGGGAGTTTTTATCGATGGACGCCAACATATCCAAGGCCTCCTTGTACATCCCGATAACGTTGAAAACAGAAGCGACATTCAACACCGACTCCTTTATGCAATAATCGTTTTGCCAGACACGGGCGATGCGCAAAGCATTCTGGGCATAATAAAAAGCCGAATCGCAATTATAGGTTTTATAATCGCTGTATAAATTGGTGTTCAATTCGTAGGCCTGTTCCTGAGAGATATTCGGCGTTTTGAGCATCTGTTTCAGCTCAAGAATTCTTTTCTCCCTCACATCCATATACGACTGTCTTTCGGTAATCGTTTGGTCTAATTGATTTAAAACAAGGTTCAAATCACCAGAACCAAAGCAGTAAGCAATTGAAACAAAAAGAGATAAGACAACAAAAAGTAGCTTCATGGTACAAGCAAGATTAAAAAGTCAAAAGCAAAGATAGCCATTTTTTGAAGAAAACCTGATAAAAGCTGCCCCTTTTTGTTTGGCGCAGGCATGAAAAATTTTACTGCTTATGCCTTTCGGTAAAGTGGCTGATATGAGCAGGAGATTCCTCCCTTTGGTCGGAATGACTGTCTCCTTTTTGGGAGAGGGAGTAGGGAGTGGCGGCGAAGCCGCCACTCCCTACTCCCCTTAAACCACTAACAGGCGAGTCATTCCGACCAAAGGGAGGAATCTCATCCGTAATAGTGGTTCTAAAAATTTTCAAGCTTTGCCCTGCCCCTTTTTGTTTGGCGCAGGCGCTTTGAAGAAATTTTTGCAATAAGATTTCCCACGGTTTATTTGTTTATGAAAATAATTGTTATCTTTGTCCCCGCTAACCCAATAGCTTTGCGGCTGTGGTGTAATTGGTAGCCACGCCAGACTTAGGATCTGGTGCTTCACGGCGTGGGGGTTCGAGTCCCTTCAGCCGCACAAAAAAAATCCTTTCAATTAATTTTGGCGGGATTTTTTGTTTTATCCGATTATTCGGGCTCACCAGTAATAATAGGAACGCAAATTATATATTGTTTAAAATCAAGTCAATTCATAAAATCAGTTGCGCGAATTCGCGTAATTTGCGTAATTTGCATTCTTCTTGTGTTCGACTATTTACCCTCCCCACATTTCCGGCATGTTCCATGAGCCAAAAATATTACAATTGTCAATTATAAAAAAAAATCTTATCTTCGCTATATCCAAACCACAAAGTAGTATGTTCAAACAACTGAAGATAGACGAAAAACAGTAAAGAAAATGAATTATATAATTGATTTACAAGAAATTTCACCGAATAATTGGCAAGCAAAGTATCAGGGAAATTATGGAATATACACCATAAAAATCACTACTGATGGAAAGAAAATTTCTAATTTTTCCTGTTCTTGCCCAAGTGATGGCTATCCCTGCAAACACATCGCTATTGCTAAAGAAGCGATTGATGAACGCATTGTAGCATGTGATGAATCGGAAATAAGCGTTGAGGACTTGCTAAAAGACGTACCTCTAAAAGAATTGCGCGACTTTATTATCCGGCAGGCCAGATACAATCCGGAACTGACCCAAACTATTTTGCTCGAATTTATGCATAAAGTAAACGATGAGAAAAAGGAAAACAACTATCCTTCCATCTTGCGTCAAGCATTGAAGAACTTATATTTTGACTATGAAGACCTGTATGATACCGATTACTGCCTGAGCATCGACATCTTAGACCAATGGATTGAAAAAGCAAAAAAGCACATTCAACACGAAGATTACCAAGAAGCCATGCTGATAGCCAAAGCCTGCATCGAAGAATACGCTTCGTGGCTGGAGAATACGGATTGTGATTTGATTGAATACATCGAAGTGGATTATCAGCACGCCCCATTCGAGATTCTAAAACAAGCTGCACTATCTCCCGGTATAAGTTCAAAAGAATTGTCCGATTACTGTCAATCCGAAATGGAGAAATCCAAATATAAGGGGACGGAGATGTATGATAACTTCAATGATTTTCTGATGGTATTGATGAAAACAACAAATCCCAACGAGTTTATTGCATTGCAGGACAGGATACTAAGCGAGATTCAAGATAGAAGTTCGTATGAAGCAAGAACGGTTCTGCAACGAAAAATTGATTTTTACAATGCTACCGGAAAACCGGATAAAGCCTGGGAAGTTATCGCCGAAAACCTGCAAATCGAATCTTTTCGGGTAGAACTGGTCAAAAAGAAAATAGCGGGAAACGCATTTTCGGAAGCTAAAAAATTGATTTATGATTTCATTGCTGCTAACCAACAGGAAAATCTCCGGCATCACTTTTTCTCATGGAAAGAATTTCTTTTAGAAATAGCCCAAAAAGAAAAAGATACCCCTACTATTCGTAGTATTTCCTTTGAGTTTATAGAAAGTTACTTTAAGTCAGAATATTACAGCATCTATAAGGCAACTTTCGATGCAGAAGAATGGACACGTGAATTAGAAAACATCATCAAACTCTACGCAGCAGAAAATAAATACTTTAGCCATTCGGTGGCCGATGTTTTGTTTGTCGAAAGTGCGGAAGAAAGGTTAATGAAATACATTGAAAAACACCTTTCAACCGAGAGAATAGAAAAATACTTTACCGGTTTTGTTACCTCCTTTCGGGAAGAAGCGCTTGTTTTATTCCGAAAAGCCATTGACCAATATGCAGAAGATAACACAGGGCGAGAACACTATGTGTATATCGTTTGTTTGTTAAGAAAAATGAGTGAAATTGAAGGCGGCAAGGCAACCGCAACCGATATGGTAAATCAATACCGGATCCGCTATAAAAACAGAAGAGCGATGATGGAAGAATTGAATGGTTTTCAGCACACTATAAAATAAGTGAACAAAGATTTTTGTGCTTTCAGCCACACAAAAAATCCTTTCAATTGATTTTGGCGGGATTTTTGGTTTTTTATCCGGTTTTCGGGCTCACCTGTGCTAAAGCATACGGTTAATAAAGCGCCGTCCCATGCAGGACTAGACTAGTTTTGCCGGTGAACCGAATAAAGTCCTTCGGACTTTTTTCATGGTTTTCCCTGAGTATAATTGCAACATTGTTGCAATTATAAATTATTATTGTATCTTTGTTGCATTAATAACGATTTATAATTGTAGCTATGCAAAAAAGAAATACGAATACTAAACAGATGGTAATGAGTTTATTGTCTGATTCAACTTCGGCGCTTTGCCACGAAGAAATTGAAAAGCAACTGCCCGGGAAAATAGACAGGGTAACGATATACCGAATTTTGCAAGGCTTTTGCGACGACGGCAGGGTACACAAAATCGCCGGTGATAACGGAAAGAGCTATTATGCTTTGTGCCACAGTTGTTTGGCGGGGAATCATAACGACAACCATCTGCACTTTCGTTGCTTGAACTGCGAAACGATTTCGTGTATAGATGAGCCTTTGAGCATCCCCAAACTTCCGACCGGATACAGCATGTCGGGCATTGCCTGTCTTATATCGGGCTATTGTCCCAAATGCCTCGTTCAAATGAAAACATTATCTGTTATGCTGCTGCTTTTCTTCATGCAGTTCAACTTGTCTGCCCAGCAGCAAATCGAGGTAGCGGACAAGGAAACAAAGCAAGCAGTGGCTTATGCCGACGTGTATTTCCCCGATTTAAAAACCGGAACAATAACCGATGAAAATGGCGTTTTTTCAATCAATACCAAAAATCAGGCTATTCTTGTCCAGATTTCCTGTATGGGGTATAAAACTTTTTTGGGAATACTGACACCTCAAGACGGTTCAAAGGTTTATATAGAGCCCTCTCATTTCGATTTGCAGGAAGTCGTTGTTTCGGGAAACAGTTCCAGATTGCAAGGAGAGAACGTGGCAAATGTCGCCAGATTAAGTCTGGCAAATAATGCGGAAACGCAAGGACTGTCGCTTTCGCAGAAGTTGACGGGAGTGGCGGGTCTCAGCAATTTCAGTACTGGAGCGGGAATCGGAAAACCGGTTATCCGGGGGTTGAGCGGCAACCGGATTGCTGTTTTTTCGCAAGGTGTCCGAGTCGAAAATCAACAGTGGGGCGACGAACACGGCCTGGGTTTGGACGAGAACGGCTACGAACAGGTGGAGATAGTCAAAGGCCCTGCATCGCTTTTGTATGGCAGCGATGCCTTGGGTGGGGTGTTGTATTTCTCGGACGAACGCTATGCAAAGGAAAATAGCGTGGAGGGCAGGCTTGGATCGGAGTACAACAGCAACACAAATGGATGGCGCAACACAGGCGCTTTCAAACTTTCCAAGAACCGCTTTCATTGGAGCGCTTTTGGCGGATACACCAGGCATGAAGATTACAAAGATGGCGACAAAAATCCGGTACCCAACAGCCGCTTTCATACTGGTAATTTCAAAACGGCCTTGGGATATATCGGCAATAAATTTATCAGTTCGCTGAAATACAGTTTTTTGAACGAACAGTATGGCTTAACAGTCCTGCCCGAAGGGGTAGATTTGGAAGCCTCCCCTACGGGGAGGTTTGGAGGGGCTCCCTATCAGGATTTGACTACGCATTTAATCAGTTCTGAAAACGCTTTTTTCTTTGACAACGAATCCAAATTAAAGGTGGATTTGGGGTACATCTTCAACAACCGCAAAGAATTTGAAGACGAAGAGGTCGCCGCATTGGATATGAATCTCGGTTCTTTGTCGTACAACATCAAGTGGTATTCGCCCCGATTAAACGGGCATTGGGCGCTAACAGCCGGTAGCCAGGGATTATACCAGACCAATGCCAACAAAGGCGAAGAATTGTTAATTCCCGATGCCACAACTGCCGACCTTGGCGTGTTTGCCGTATCGGATTACTACTATTCCGAGAAATCGTATTGGCAAATCGGGTTGCGCCTCGATGGACGACATATCGCAGGAAAACAGCACGGCATGGAAGATGAAGAAGCCTATTTCCCGAAATTTTCAAAAACCTATACGGCATTCAACTTTTCCACCGGCATTTATCAGCAACTGGCAAAAAACATTTCGCTCCGAGCAAATCTTTCTTCGGGATACCGTGCGCCCAATATGTTTGAACTGCTAAGCAATGGAATTCACGAGGGTACAAACCGCTACGAGATAGGAAATACGGCCATGAAAACCGAAAATAGCTACCAGATAGACCTGTCGCTGGATTATAAAAATGAACACATCGAACTTTTTCTGAATCCCTATTTCAATTACATACGCAATTACATTTTCCTGCAACCAGCCCCCTCTAACTCCCCCGGAGGGGTTGGGGAGGCTCACATTTACTACTACGCCCAAGCCAATGCCTACCTTTACGGTGGCGAAGCCGGATTCCATTTTCACCCGCACCCCTGGGATTGGCTGCACTTGGAAGGCTCGTACAGTAACACTTTCGGCGAAAATGTAGCGCATAATGCTTTGCCGCTGATGCCTTCGCAAAAGTTAAATGCAAGCATCAGAACCAGTTTTTCGGGAGAGAAATGCCTCAAACGATATTCCGCCTATCTGCAATATCAATATTCATTTGCTCAAAACCGCGTTGCCGAATACGAAACAACAACCGCTGCATACAATTTGGTAAATGCAGGTTTGGCATTTGAATTTCAGTTCGGCAAACAAAAAATGCTGTTCAACACCACAGTCAGCAACATTTTCAACCAACGCTATTACGACCATTTGTCGCGTTACAAACAAGACGGCATTTACAACATGGGTCGAAATATAAACGTTCGACTGAGCTTGCCGTTTCGGTGTTCAATAGACAAATAACATGGCTATCTCTCTCAAAACAAAAGCATAACGGTGGAGAGGACGGTTACGATGATGATGAAAGTCCGGTAGTTTTTTTCGGGGATGAGCTTTACGAAATAGATGCCGGTTATGGCGCCGATTATCATAAAGGGGATGGCCATGGCGTTGAGAGACAGTGAGGCCATGGAGATATTATCCCACACAAAGATTTGCAAAGGAAGCTTCAGGTAATTTACGACCAGAAAAAACCAGGCGCTGGTACCTACAAAACTGTATTTGGGCAGACGCATGGAGAGGAGATAAACGGCCATGACCGGCCCGGCAGCGTTCCCTATCATGGTAGTAAAACCTCCCATCAGACCAAAGGCCGGGCCATACCACCACGAAGTAAACAGCTTACTTCCCTTCCCCTTCCGTCCCGTCCAAAGCATGACGCCCAACCCCAGGAATATACAGGCAGCCATCAGATGCCGAAACCCGTTGGGCGGAATAAGTTTATCTACCGCAATAGCCATAAAAAAGCCGGCCACCGCCGAGGGAAGCAATTTCAGGATGTACTTCCATTCAGCCGTTCGCCGGTAATAAACAACCGCTATCAAATCGGAGAAGCAGAGCATAGGCAGTATCAGTCCGGTAGATTCCTTCGCGCCAAAGTTAACAGCCATCAGCGGTATAGCCAACACACTAATCCCCTGTATGCCAGTCTTAGACATGCCAATCAACAAAGCGCAACCAAAAAGCAGCGCCCAGTCGTAAGGAGAATCTATCCACAAAGAAATATCAGGCATAGCAGCAACTTTCAAATTTGTTTGCAAAGATGCGATAAGTAAGTACTCAAAATTAAGCGACATTATGCGAATAGTTAATGAACAGTTCTTTACCCACCGCTGCCACCGCCCTGTTGGTGGAGTAGAAAAGTGTGTCAGTACTCGCATAGTCCTGTGGTCT